>JARRPS010000077.1:0-8037 GCA_037382625.1 Gemmatimonadota bacterium
CTGACACGCCATGGACTCCGGGTCGAGGCGTTCGTCGATCTCGATCCCCGCAAGATCGGCCAGATGATTCATGGCGCACCGGTTCTCTCTCCGGTCGGATTCGCGAAACTTCCATCGGACCCGGAAACGGGACCGTATGTCCAGGTCGCCGTGGGCTCTCCCGGGGCCCGGGCCGAGATCCGGGACGCCTTGGAGGAGATAGGGCGGAAAGAGATCCTCGACTACCGGGCGTGCGCCTGAAACGGTCGCGAACCGGCCCCTTTTCGGCTATCTTTTACTGATTATACCAGCCCCGACCCGGTCGTCCGGATCAACGCCTTCGAATGGCGTGAGGAGGCCGGTCGAACCACGACGAAGCGGAGTCCATGGAGATCGAAGAGCGCAAGGAGCGGATCGAACAACGACTGCTCGAAGACGAGATGCGGGAATCGTTCATCGACTACTCGATGAGCGTCATCGTGCAGCGGGCACTCCCGGACGTGAGAGACGGCCTGAAGCCGGTGCACCGACGCATCCTGTACGCCATGCACGAGCTCGGCCTGGCGCCGAATCGACCTTACAAGAAGAGCGCGACCGTCGTAGGAGACGTGCTCGGCAAGTACCATCCGCACGGCGATTCGGCGGTTTACGACTCGCTCGTCCGGATGGTGCAGGATTTCTCGCTCCGGTATCCGCTGGTCGACGGCCAGGGGAATTTCGGCTCCATCGATGGAGACAGTGCCGCGGCGTATCGGTACACCGAGTCCCGACTCGCCCCGCTGGCCACGGAGATGCTCTCCGACATCGATCGCTCGACGGTGAACTTCGTCCCGAATTTCGATGACCGGCTGCAGGAGCCCGTCGTCCTTCCCTCGCTTCCTCCCAACCTGCTGATCAACGGTTCTTCGGGCATCGCCGTGGGAATGGCGACGAACATCCCGCCCCACAACCTGCGCGAGGTGGTCGCGGCGATCGACCTGCTGATCCGAGATCCGGAAGCGACGGTCGAGGACCTGATGGAGCACGTGAAGGGTCCGGATTTCCCGACCGCAGGCCTGGTGTACGGGCTCGATGGGATCCGCGATGCCTATACGCAGGGACGGGGTCGCGTGGTCATTCGCGCACGCGCCCACTTCGAGGAGCGCCCGAACGGCGGCGATCGGATCGTAGTGACCGAGATTCCATTCATGGTCAACAAGAGCCGCCTGATCGAGCAGATCGCGCAGCTCGTTCGCGATCGGCGGACGGAGGACATCGCTGACCTTCGGGACGAGTCGGACCGGGACGGGATCCGGATCGTGGTCGACCTGAAGCGGGATGCCATTCCGCAGATCGTCCTCAACCAGCTGTTCAAGCACACGCAGATGCAGTCCACGTTCGGCGTGATCATGCTGGCGCTGGTGGACGGGGTCCCGAGGGTGATGGATCTCAAGGAGATCCTGCAGCACTTCATCGATCACCGCCACCTCGTGATCGTGCGTCGCAGCGAGCACGATCTCGCGGCCGCGAAGTCCCGGGAGCACATCCTCCAGGGCTTCAAGATCGCGGTGGACAACATCGATGAAGTCGTGGCGATCATCCGCGGCTCCGACGATGCGCCCCAGGCCGCCGAGCGCCTCATTGCCCGGTTCGAGCTGAGCCAGGAGCAGGCCGACGCGATCCTCGGGATGCGGCTCTCCCGCCTCACCGGACTGGAGCACCTGAAGCTGGAAGAGGAGCTCCGCGAGGTCCGGGTGACGATCGAGGAGCTGGAGGAGCTGCTCGGATCTCGTGAGCTCCGGATGGCGATGATCCGCGATGAATTGACTCGATTCGCGGAGAAATACGGCGACGACCGGCGCACCGAGATCGTCGGCATGGCGGCCAGCTTCCGAGCCGAGGATCTGATCGCCGACGAAGAAATGGTGATCACGATCAGCCACGAAGGCTACATAAAGCGGATTCCACCCGACACCTACCGGCAGCAGCGGCGGGGAGGGCGTGGCATTGCGGGGATGAGCACGAAGGAGGAGGACTGGGTAGAGCACCTCTTCCTCGCCCACACACACGACTACCTGCTCGTGATCACCGCCCGCGGTCAACTCTACTGGCTGAAGGTGCACCAGATCCCGCCCGCCTCGCGGGTGTCACGCGGAAAGCCGATCGTCAACCTTCTCAACATCGAGAAGGACGAGCAGATCGCCTCGATCGTCAGGGTACGGGAGTTCACCGAGGACCGGAATCTCTTTTTTGCCACCCAGAAGGGGCTGATCAAGAAGACGGCCCTGTCGGCTTACGGAAACGTGCGCAGCGTGGGGATCAACGCGATCAACATCGTCGATGACGACCGCTTGATCGACGTGCAGTTGACCGAAGGCGACAACGACGTGCTGCTCGCCACGAGAGAAGGTAAGTCGATTCGTTTCGCGGAATCCGATGCACGTGGGATGGGGCGGGCGACCCGCGGAGTGCGCGGAATCTCGCTGGCGAAGGGCGATGCCGTCGTCGGGATGGTGGTCGTACGCCGCGAGGGGAGCGTGCTGACGGTCACTCGTCTCGGAATGGGAAAACGGACTCCGGTGGACGAGTACCGGGTTCAGCGCCGGGGTGGAAAAGGCCTGATCAATCTCCGGCTCACTCCGAAGACGGGCGAGGTCATCGCGGTCAAGGAGGTGACGGACGATGACGAGCTGATGCTGGTCACCCGGGCCGGTGTCATCAACCGCCAGCATGCGTCGGAGATCCGGGTGATCGGTCGGAACACCCAGGGGGTTCGACTCGTCTCCCTCGACGAAGGGGACGAGGTGGTGGACGTCGCGCGGATTCTCGTGGACCTCAGCGATGTGGACTCGGAGGGCGGCGAGGTCCTGGCTGGCTCTCCCGAGGCCGACCCCGAAGTCGGAGAGGAAGCGGCCGCGGAGAGGGCGGAGTCCTGAGTTGAGGCCTTCCCTCGTCGGCCTCGACGAGATACGAGCCGCCGCCGTGCGGATTCGAGGGGTGGCTCGCCGAACGCCGCTTCTCGATGCGTCTGTCGCAACGGGGCGGCTGTGGCTGAAGGCGGAATCTCTCCAGCAGGTGGGAGCCTTCAAGCTTCGCGGGGCTTACAACTTCCTGGCGTCGTGCGAGCCGGCGGCTCTCT
Organism: Gemmatimonadota bacterium; assembly: GCA_037382625.1. Taxonomy (GTDB): domain Bacteria; phylum Gemmatimonadota; class Gemmatimonadetes; order Palauibacterales; family Palauibacteraceae; genus Carthagonibacter. The sequence continues at coordinate 3,098 of JARRPS010000077.1, forward strand.
CCGGCGGGGTGGTGACCTACTCCTCGGGCAATCACGCACAGGCGGTGGCGTGGAGCGCCCGGGCCTTCGGAGTCCCGGCGACCGTGGTGATGCCGACCGACGCTCCCTCCGTGAAGCGTGACGCGACGATCGCCTACGGAGCGCGCGTCGAGGAGATCGGAACTACCACGCTAGAGCGCCGGGCACGCGCCGAGGAGCTTCTCGCTGACCGGGGCGGCGTCATGGTCCCGCCGTTCGATCATCCCGCGATCATTGCGGGGCAGGGAACCACGGGGCTCGAGATCCACGAGCAACTGGGTGAAGAGCGGATTCGTCGAGCGGCGTCCGCTTCGCCCGTCGGATCGCTGTCGCTGCTTCTCGTGCCGATCGGAGGGGGTGGACTCATCGCCGGCATCGGGGCGGCGATCCGAGCCCTCTCCCCGGAGACCCGGATCGTCGGGGTCGAACCGGAGGGGGCGCCCAAGATGCGGAAGTCCCTGGAGGCGGGCGCTCCCGTCACACTCGACGGTGTGGACACGATCGCCGACGGCCTGAAACCGGTTCGGCCGGGCGACCTCACCTTTGCCCACGTCCGGCAACTGGTCGATGACGTGGTGCTGGTCGACGACGAAAGTATCCGCCGCGCCGTGCTATGGTGTTACGATCGGCGACTGGTCGTCGAGCCGAGCGGGGCGGCCACGGTCGCGGCCCTGCTTTCGGAGCGGGTGGTGCCGGCATCCGCCGGGGAGACCTGCGCCGTCCTCTCCGGCGGGAATCTCGATCCGGGGCTGATGGCGACGTGGATGGGCAGGGTCTCGTGACGGCGCCGTTCGTCGCGCTCACGGCCCCGGTCCGGGACAGCGACATCGGGATGCCCCGGGTCATGGTCGAGGTCGGCTACCTTCGCGCGCTGGGGGAATGCGGTCTCATCCCCCTCGTCTTTTCGCCACTCGACGATACGGGCACGCGGGATCGGATGTTCGAACTGTCTTCCGGGCTTCTTCTCTCCGGGGGGGAGGATGTGGATCCCTCCCGGTACGGCCAGCTTTCCGACGGAGCGCGCACCGTATCGCCGGAACGTGACGCGATGGAACTGGATCTCCTGAACCGCGCTCTCGCTCATCGACTGCCGGTCCTGGCGATCTGCCGGGGAATCCAGCTGCTCAACGTCGGACTCGGGGGCACCCTGTACCAGGACCTCGAGACCAAAATGGGGACCCGGATCGACCACGACCGGTTCCGGGAATTCGCGGGCCACATTCACGGAATACGGCCCGAGGGCCCCCGGTTGCTCGATCTCGTGTTTCCCGAGGAGCAGTTCGTTCAGAACTCGGCACATCACCAGGGCATCCGGGATCTGGCGCCCACCCTCACCGCGGTCGCGCACGCGCCGGACGGTCTGGTGGAAGCGGTCGAGTACCGCGAACCGGGTGCAGCCTGGACGGTGGGGGTACAGTGGCACCCGGAGCGTAAGCTCGATGATCCTTCGGGAACGAACCGCAGACTCTTCCAGCGATTTGCGGCCGCGGTATCCGAGCGGGCCGCTGAGCACCGGGCGGAAACGCCGGCAGTCGGAGAGCCGCACGAGGTGACGAGGTGAGGAAGTGACCCGACCCCTGCTTTTCGACATCGACGGCACGCTCGTCGACACGCTCGGCGCAGGTCGAGCTGCCCTCGAACGGGCGATGATCGCCGTGTACGACGAGACCGGTCCGATCGACGACTTCGATTTCCACGGTCGCACGGATCCATCGATTGTCCGGGAGCTGCTCGGGGCCGCGGGGAAGACGGGTCCCTGGATCACGGCGCGGTTTCCCACCCTCTGGAACGCGTATCTCGCCTTCCTCGAGGAGGCGCTGGTCGAACGCGAGGGTCAGGTCTCGCTCTTCGAAGGGGTGGCCGAGCTTCTCGATGCGCTCGAGGGGGATGATCGGTTCACGATCGGCCTGGTGACCGGCAACATCGAGGGGGGAGCGATCAGGAAGCTGCGTGCCGCGGGGATCGCGGAGCGATTCGCTTTCGGCGCGTTCGGGTCCGACTCGGAGCGGCGTGCCGATCTGCCTCCGATCGCGGTCGACCGCGCGTCGCAGCGAATCGGGAAGCGGCTCCGGACCGCGGATGCGATCGTGATCGGGGATACGCCCGAAGACATCGGTTGTGCCCGGGCCAGCGGAGCCCGGGTGATCGCGGTCGCCACCGGCCGGCACGGGCCCGCGGAGTTGCGGCACTTCCGTCCCGATGCGGTCCTCGAGACCCTCGCCGGGACCGACGAGATCCTGCAGATCCTGGCCGAATGATGGAAGCGCCATTGATGCTGGACCTGTTTCAGGAGGGCCGTGGCGTGCAGCGCGGTGTCCGAGTCACCGCCGGGGTCGACGGCCTGACGTGCGGCGATGCCTTCCTCCGCTGGTCCGATGTCTTCTTCGTCTCGCGGCGAGCCGGGATGGTCCTGATCTTCGGCGCCTCCGGTGCGACCGTCATCAAGGGAAGCGGAGAGGATCTCGACCGGCTGGAGGGATGGGTATCGAAGGCCGTCGATCTCACCGAGGTCCGTCGAAGGCTCGTCCGTCAGCTGGGTCACGAGGTGGTGCTGTTCACCGCTGCCTGTGCCGCGCGAGGCGTGCTGAACGGACGAAGGATCAATGGGCTCTACGTGGCAGCCGCCACCCGGCGCGCGCTCTATCTGATCTCGGGTCGGGAGCAGTGGTCTCTGGTCTGGCCCGTCGAAAGAGTCAAGCGGGAGCTCGCCAGGCCCGAGGAGGCCGGGGGCGACGCGTTGATTCTCGCGCGGGGAGACGAGACCCGGCTCAGTCTGCAGTATCTCCTTCCCGAGGAGGTCATCGCGCTCGCGACGACGGCCCGCAAGGAGAGACCGGGCCCCGTGGTGAGTGCGCCCGAGCTGGAACTGTTCAGTCGAGGAGAGGTCTCGACGCCGCAGGCGGCCGAGCTCCCGGAATTTTCCCTCGCTGCAGGTTCGCTTCAGGCGGTCGCCGACCGAGCGGCGGCCAACGTTCCCGGTGAGCTGCAGGCGCGCGCCTTGATGCCCACGGGCTTCTTCGAGCTGCATTTCCTGGAGCTCGGGGAGATCGCGCTCGGCCCGCTGCTTCTCCGGAAGTCGGCAGCCGGTGGGGCGGACAGCCTCGAACGCGCGGTGATCGCGATGGATGCGGTGGGTCTCCGCGAGGATACGCGGGCGGCGGTGGCCAACGCGACCGATCGAACGCTGGCCGTGTACGACGAACAGGTGGATCGGCTGTCGTCGATGAAGGCAGGCGGAAGCCGCGGCGACAGGGAATTCCGGATCGAGGCTGCCGAACGCGAGCTGCTGGCCGAGCGAATGCAGGCTCCGTTCGAGCGGTTGTGGGCGCGATTCGAGGGACTGGAAGAGCAGCAGGAGAAATTGCTCGGACGCCTCGAGGAGTTCGACGCAGGTTCTCCGGGAGAGGAGGACGCGGAGCTCCAGGAGGCCGCCGAGGAATGGCGCGCGGCCCTCGGGCGCCTGGACGGGGGGTATGAAGCGGCGTGGAGGGAGCTGGTGGAGGAGATCGAGAAGACCTGGTCCACCCTCCTCCTTCCGCGACTGGCCCGGGTGACCGATTTCGAGTCGGCAGGTCCTCCGGAGTGGATAAAACTCGCGGGAATCGGATTCGCCACGCTGATCGTCGCGGCCCTCGTCATCGCATGGCTGTTCTTCTGATCCGAGGCGAGTTCGCGAAAGGGAGCAGGGAAGGTATCTTATCGCCCGGCCGGATCCTTGAAGATGGGACGGCCGAGGTGTTCGACCCGATACGAGCAAGGAGATGCAGGTGGCTACACGGCAGAACGAGGGTGGTGGAAGCAAGTGGTTTTACTGGCTGATGGGACTCGTGGTCCTCATCGGGGCGGGCTGGCTGCTCACGGCCGGCCGGTCGAGTGGTGAAGCGGAGGCCCTTTCGCCCCTGAGCGTCGCTCAGACCACCGGAATCGAGGCGGATCCCGGCGCGGGAATCGCGATCGGGCCCGAAGACGCGATCGTGACGATCTACGACTTCTCGGACTACCTGTGCCCGCACTGCCGTGACTTCAACGCGATGGTAGGAAAACTGCTCAGGCGGAACTACGCGGTTCCCGGTGGCCCTCTGCGGTGGGTATCCTACGAGTTTCCGCTCGGCGACCGCTCGTTTCCGGCCACCGTCGCGGCGCACTGTGCGCAGGACCAGGGGAAATACTGGGAGATGCACGACATGCTGTTCGCGAGGGTCGAGTCGTGGGCCCCGGAGTCCAACCCGACCGGCAAGTTCGTCGATATCGCGAAGGAGATCGGCTTGGACGGCGGAGAATTCCGCCAGTGCATGGACAGGCGTGAGGGCGTCTCGAAGATCCTGGCCTCGAAGCAGTACGGCGTGGATCTCGGTGTGACGGGAACTCCGACGATCTTCATCAACGGTCAGCCGGCTCCGCGCACGAACCAGTTCTACTCCTATCAGGGTCTCGAGGCATACATCAAGCAGCAGGTCGACGCGGCCGCGGACGACGCCGCGGAGTGAGCGCTGCCAATCGGTACCGGGGTGTGGCGTTGCTGGCTCTGACGGGGCTGTTCATCTCCCTGTACCTGCTCCTGTATCACCTGGGATTCTATGGCATGCTCGTCTGTGGGGCCGGCTCCTGCGACGTGGTGCAGGCATCGAAATACGCCGATTTCCTGGGAATCCCGGTGCCCGCCTGGGGCGTCGCCTGGTACGGATTCGTGCTGATTCTCTCAATGATCCAGCAGTCCCGGGGAGATTCAGCCGGAGCTTCGGCCCGCCTGCTGGACCTCGCGGCGCTCGGAGGCCTCGCGTTCTCGATCTATCTGACGGCGATCGAACTGTTCGTCCTCCATGCCGTCTGTCTCTGGTGTGTGGTGAGCGCGGTTCTGGCCGTCGGGATCTTCCTGCTGGCGGCACCGTGGAAGGGACTGAGTACCGTTGGCCGGGACTCCA
>JARRPS010000078.1:0-19714 GCA_037382625.1 Gemmatimonadota bacterium
TCGCAGCCCGATCTGCACGGCGCGGTCGATGTCGAAGATCCGGTCGGGAATCGGCAGTCGCGCCTCCTCGACGTCGATCAGCCCGGCCGCGGAAGGCTCGGGCGGTGTCTCCTGAGCGGTCCCGGGAGACGCAAGGGCGGCGATCAGGATCAGCACCGGGAGACCGGATCGGATCTGTGCGTAGCGCCGTCTCATCGGACCGCCTCCGTTTCCCCATCCGAGCCGGTTTCCAGGTGCCCCGATGAGGGCTCGAGCCCCTCGCGGATCAACTGACGGAAGTGGTTGAACAGCACGAGGGTCGCCTCCGGCTGGCCGCAATCTCCCCCGCAAAGTCCGGATTCATCGAGCATCTGGGCCGGATCGCAGGCCATGAAGATCGTTACCAGCCCGTGGACCACGGACCACAGGAAAAGCACGACGACATCCGGGTTCTCGCGGCGGATCGCGCCCGCCTCGATGGCCTCGACCACGGACTCGTGGAGCACGCGATAGCCGCCCTGACCCGGCACGTCATCGATGGCGCGTGGCCGCTCGGGCTGGATCGCGAATATGATCTTGAAGTACTGCCGATTCTCCAGCGCGAAGCGGATGTACGCTTCGCCCAGCGCAGCGACCCGCTCCATGGATCCTCGCGGATAGCGGTCCACGGCGCGCCGCAGATACTCCTCGGATCGCTGGAATCCGTGCTGGACCACCCGGTCGACGAGGGCATCCTTGTTGTCGAAGTAGTGGTAGAGTGCGGTGGCGCTGAGGTCGACGCGCGAGGCGACGGCGCGCATCGAGAGCGCCTCGATGCCTCCCTCGGCCAGCAGATCACGAGCCGCATCGAGGATCTTGCCTTCCGTGACGGACGGTTCCGCTTCGGCCAGCTCCTTTCGGGAGCCGGTTGGAAGAGCGCCGTCCGAAATCGGGTCGATCAGGTCCGGGCCGGGCATGCAACCACTCCGGGGTTAACAGTGTTAGCTTGACGCTGTTAACTTAACGGCGTTAACCCGACACGCAAGAGGCCACTCGTCCCGACGGGGAAACGCAACCGGGATGCCGAGCACCTCCCTTTCCGAGGGGAGGCGATCGGGCCGGTTCAACCGCGAAGGCGGCCCGTGCGTCGGTCAGACGATTTTGAGAGTGAATTCGATGCGCCGGCCAACTGAGTGATAAGGGCCGATTCGAGGTCCGTCGCCGCGGATCCGAGGGAATCGGAAAAGACCCCGGCGACATCGGGCAGTCCCGAGCGCGCCCGGCCCAGAAGCGAACCGACCACGTCACCGAACCCTTTTCGAATCCTGTCCAGGGTTCCGGGCCGATTCACGTCGAACACCTTGAACTGGATGGAGTGAATCGCGTCGCCGCGAACCAGCAGAATCAACCGGTCCCAGTCGTCGACCGCATCCATGTCGAGGAGCACCGAGTCGCCCTCCTGCGCACCCCGGACGTATTCCTGGCCGTCCGAGCGCTCCGGGTCGCATTCCCACCACCGGTCCAGTCCCGGCAGCACGGCATGTTCGGTCGTGTGGTCACCGCGCTTCGTGACGTAGCGCAGATCCACGACGATTCGGAAGTTCGCTCGTTTTCGAGGCAGATCCGAGGGAAAGCGGAATCCGGTGAGGTCCATCTCCCAGGTGACGGCAGCCATGTGCGCCTCCAGTCCCGGCGGTTCGAACGGAACCACGGAACCCGGGCGCGGGCCCGGGGGGACGCAGGGCCGCGGTAGGAACGCTGGAGAATGAGAGCGCACAGGCCGGGCCGCAAGGGACCGACGGGCCTCGGAATCAACTTTCGAAGGCGCGCGCCAGCTTTCGCTCCAGCTCGAGGAAGGCCCCGTTCCAATCGCCGGCCTCGGCGTGACGGACGAGCGGTTCTCCGCCATCGGCGAGCGCGAGCACGAGCGCCACCGCATGTTCCGAGGGCTCCCGCACTTCCAGGGCGAACTTCGCCAGCGTAACGCCGGCCCCTCCGCCGGGAAGCCCGGAGAGCAGCCCATCGATCCGGTGCATCACTTCCGGCTCTTCCTCACACCCCTTCCAGGTGACCTGCTTCTTCACTCTTCCTCCTCGTGCCTGGGATCCAGAATCCCCGGCGGCTGGACCCGTCGATCCGCGCCCAACCATTCGCGATAGGCCCGGCGCAACCGGTTCTGGAAATGATAGACGCCGCCCTCGAACTTCACAGAGAAGCGGCCACGATCGTATCCGCGTGACGCGAGCCCGCGCTGCACCTTCTCGCAGATCTCGATGTCCTCCTCCTGAACGCGATCGGCGAAGGCGAGGTCCTCCGCGATCCGCGCGCGGGCCCGCGAAGACCCGGGATCCGCATAGAAATACTCGAATTCCACGCGGCAGCTCTCCGGTCCGGTGGGAATCACCCGGTTGGTCTGAAGCCGCCCGGGCAGGATGTTCAGCATGAAATTCGGAAAGACGCAGTAGTACCATGCCCGTCCGCCCGCACCGTAAATGTGCTCTTCCTCGGTCAGCGGGCTGTGCTGCAGGCTCCAGTGCTCCGAGAGTTCGGTATCGTAACGGGAGAAATCGTACAGCTTCATCAGTTCGGGGTGGACGATCGGAACGTGGTACCCTTCGAGATAATTCTCGACGTAGACCTTCCAGTTCGCGTTGACCTCGTAGTCGACCCGGGAGTGAAACTCCAACCGGTCCAGCCGGATCGGGGCGATTCTGCCTGCGACACCGTGCAGTACTTCTTCGAGAGGCGGCGCAGCAGCGTCCAGATTGACGAACAGGAGTCCCTCCCATCGACTCACGCGGACCGGAATCAGGCCGTAGTCTTCACGGTCGAACAGCTCCACGAGGTTCCAGTGCGGAACACCGCGCAGCCGGCCGTCCAGCTGGTACGTCCAGCCGTGGTACCCGCACTTCAGTACCCGGCCGCACCCATCTTCTGCGGCAAGGGGACCTCCGCGGTGACGGCAGACGTTGAAGAACGCGCGGAGCTCGCCCTCCAGGTCTCGGACCACGACGATCGGCTCCCCCACGACATCCGCGACCAGCCAGCTGCCCCGTTCGGCGACCCGGCCCGCGTGCCCGACGTACTGCCAGGTGGTCGAAAAAACGGCTGCGCGGTCGAGTTGCGCGAATCGCGGTTCGGTGAACCAGGCCGAGGGAACGGTCTCCGCTCTCGGCAGGCCTTGCTCCTCGGCCAGATCGGGACCGAGGTCTGCACAACTCTGGTTCGGGTCCATGCGACGATCCGTGCGTGCCGGTTGCGAGTGGCAGGGAACGCGGAGATGTTATGCAGGACACACTGCGGGGGACACCCCCGCTGCCCACGTGGCAGGGAGGGCGGAATGGATGGGAAGCCGCTGCAGAGACTGAAGAGCCTGGACCTGCGCCAGCCGATCTGGAACCGCTTCTTCTGGGTCTCGCCGCTCGCGGTCATCGGTACGGTGGAGCCGGATGGCCGTACCGATTTCGCGCCGAAGCACATGGTGACGCCGATGGGCTGGGAGAACTACTTCGGTTTCGTCTGCACGCCTCGCCACGCCACCTACCGTAACATCGAGCGGGAAGGTGTGTTCACGGTCAGCATGCCGAGGCCCGATCAGGTAGTTCTGGCGAGCCTTTGCGCCGCTCCGCGCTGCGGTGGAGAGGAGGGTGAGAAGCTCGAGCTGGACATGGTTCGGACGAGGCCGGCGACGGTCGTCAAGGGTGAACTCATCGCGCAGTCGTACCTGTTTCTGGAGTGCGAGGCGTTCAAGACCGTGGACGGATTCGGTGATAACAGCCTGATCACGGGTAAGATCGTGGCCGCACGGGTCGCGCCCGATTCACTGCGTACGCTCGAGCGTGACGGACAGGACCTGATACGCCACGCACCTCTGCTCGCCTATCTTCCCCCGGCGCGCTTCGCGAGCATAGAACAGACTTTCTCGTTTCCCTTCCCTGCCGGATTCAAGCGCTGACCCGCGTGTCCACGACGAGGGAGTTGCGGATCCGGGACCAGCTGTCGGGTCGGCGGGAGGAGATGGCCGATCTCCTGGCGACGCTGGTCGCGTCCGAGTCGCCTACGCTCGAACCGGAAACGCAGGCCGCTGCGCAGCGAGTGCTGACGGAGAGACTCGAGGGCGCGGGAATGAAAGTCCGCAGGATCCCGGGCCGGATCTCCGGTGGGATGCTGCTGGCTGCCCCGGCGGACCGGACCCGTCGGATTCCACTGCAGGTGTTGATCGGACACAGCGACACGGTCTGGCCGACGGGCACGATCTCGGAGATGCCCGTTCGGCGGGAGGATGGACGGCTTTACGGCCCCGGCGCATTCGACATGAAGGGCGGGCTGGTGGAAATCGTCTTCGCCCTCGAAGCGATTCGCGCGCTCGGCGCGCCCTTCCCGGTCACGCCTGTCGTACTGATCAACAGTGACGAGGAAACGGGAAGCCGCGACTCGTGGCGTCTGATCGAGCGCCTCGCGCAAGTCGCCGATCGCGCGTTCATCCTCGAGCCCGGCCTGGGTCCGGAGGGACATCTGAAGACGGCACGGAAGGGCAACGGCCAATTCCTGCTGCGAGTGCGCGGACGCGCCGCCCATGCCGGCCTCGAACCTGAAAAGGGCGCCAGCGCGATCCTCGAGCTTTCGCTGTGCATCCAGCAGCTGTTCGCCCTCAACGAACCGGAACGCGGCATCACCGTCAACGTCGGAACGATCGACGGCGGCATGCGAACCAACGTCGTGGCGCCGGTCAGTCAGGCGACCATCGATGTCCGGATTCTCCATGCCGAAGACGGGCCTCGCATCGAGGAAGCGATCCGCTCGCTTCAACCCACGACTCCGGGCACCGTTCTCGAGATCACCGGCGGCATCGACCGGCTCCCGCTCGAACGGACTCCGAGAAACCGCAGGCTCTGGGAGCGGGCCCTGGACGTGGCGGACCGGCTCGGAATGGAGATTGCCGAGGGCATCTCGGGGGGAACACGTAGTGGTGGACAGCCTGCCCGAGCGGGCCTCGCTCCTCGCCTGCCTCCTGCTCGAAGCGCCCATCGGCGAAGCTCCGGCCTCCGCCTCCGAGCCTGCCGGCAGGTCGGCCGTCGGCGCAGGGGTCGGTGGAGGCGCTCCCGGCGATTCGACCGTCTGACGCCCTCCCCGTGTGCGACGACCCACATTCCGCGGCGAGTCGTCGTGGCGGCGCGTGGGTTCACATCAGCGGCATCGCCATGCAGAGCTGAATCACCTCGAAGGCGTTCACCGACGCGAGGGCCGCCGGCCCTCCTCGAACCACACCAATTTGAATGTGCCCGCCCCGGATGGGATGACGATCGGAGAAGGGCCGGCGGCCGATCCGGTTCCCGCACCTCGGAGAGAACCGGCGGAAGTCTCGAGGTTTACACCGGGAGCGGTCCGACCCTATTCTCGGTCGCGGAGGGGTGCACATGAGAACCGAGCGGCGGATGCAGATCGAGCCCGAAGAGCTGGCGAACAGCGTGACGCATGGGTTCGGCGCCGTGGCCAGCGTGGCCGCGGGGTCGGCGCTCATGGTCCTGGCCGTGATGCGTGGAAATGTCTGGCTGGCCGTGGGAACGGCCGTGTTCGCCATCTCCCTGGTCGCGCTCTACACGATCTCCGCGCTCTATCACGCCGTCCCCGTCGAATCGGCGAAGGCCCGCTTGAAGGTGGCCGACCACTGCGCGATCTACGCGCTGATCGCAGGGACCTACACGCCGTTCATGCTGGGCGGAGTCCGGGGAGGACTGGGGTGGACGCTGTTCGGCGTGATCTGGGGCCTCGCGGCCGCAGGCGTCGTCTTCAAGCTGTTCTTCACCGGCCGATTCCGGCGTCTTTCCACCGCCGTCTACATCGCCATGGGATGGCTGGTCGTGATCGCTGCCCGCCCCGTCGCCGAAGCGCTGCCCGGGTCGGTTCTACTCTGGCTGGCGATCGGGGGCGTCGCCTACACGGCCGGAACGGCTTTTTACCTGAACCGGCGGCTTCCCTATTCTCACGCGATCTGGCACCTCTTCGTGATCGCGGGCAGCACATCGCACGTCGTCGCGCTCGCCCTGCTGATCCTCACGCGCTGAGACCCGGTCCGTTCATACGAACTCGACCCGGTCCACCACGCGCGAGCCCTTCTCGATCGTCTTGTGAACCGGGCAACGGGACACGATCTGGGCCAGTCTCTCCCGCTGTGCATCGGTATACTCCCCTTCGATCTCCACGTGGCTCGTCAGGACGTCCACCGTCTGCTTCTTCCCCGCCTCGTCCACGTCATCCTGCTTCTCGTGCTCGTAACGCGCCGTCACCCTCCCGAGGCTGATGCCCTTGTGCCGGGCATACAGCTGAAGCGTGATCAGAGTGCACGCGGCCAGCGAACCGAGCAGCAACTCGTACGGAGTCGGGCCCGTATCCTCCCCCTCTTTCTCGAGCGGCTCATCGGCGTTCCACGTGTGACGACCGTTGGTCAGCTCGACCCGAGTGTTTTCCGTGAGGTCAGCGGTAATCCAGACCATGTCAGACTCCTTTCCCGGACCCTCGTATCGCGAGACTCGATGATCAGCCGATCCCGATCGCTTCCTCCGCCGGTACGCCCCGCTCGATCGCGTCGTAGTCGAGCTCGCTTCCCTGTACGCTGTGAGGGATCAGGTAGACGAACACAGTGACGATCGATGCCAGCAGGACGAGGCCTCGCGCAGCTGGACCCGCCTTCTCGATGCCGCCGGACTCCGAGACGGCCTTCGGCCGCAGCTTCGGCAGCGCCAGCGCGGCAATGAGCCAGGCCAGCCACATGACCAGAGTCTTGTTGTCCGTCAGATCCCACCCGAACGGGACCCCCGTCCAGTACTCGCCGAATGCATACTTCTGCACGATCGGACCCAGGATCATCCCGCCGATCGTGAACAGGCCGAAGGCCCACCACGCAAGGCGACCGAGGCCGACGGGTTGAGCGATTGCACCGAGTCCCGCGCGCCAGGCGATCAGCACACCGAAGAACATGAAGGCGATGTGTGGAATGAGGACGCCGAGTGGTACCGGATCCCGGTACCGGAGCACCGCCTGCCCGTCGACTTCTTCCGGAAGTCGCTGTTGTCGACCCTCGACCGACAGATCCACCCAGTATTCCAACTTGCCGGCTGCCGGCTGGATGGGGAGCCGTGCGACCCAGTTCTCGCCCTCCCGGACGAGGGGCTCCTCTGTCCACGGGTCACTGGTGGGATAGCGCCGCCAGCTGACGTTGCCCCCCTCGACCCCGGACAGCGCCGGGATCTCGATGCGAGCCTTCTCGTCTGTCCAGGCCGCCCGCACCAGCCGCATCGTCTGCTGCTCTCCTCCGATCTCCACGGATACCCGCATGGGATGAGTCGGCCCGGTCAGCCGCTGGTAGACACCCGCGCCCAACATGAGCAGGAAGGACAGAATCCAGAGAATGGTGCCGAAGGTTCGTCCGGGTGAACTCGAGCGCATGGCCGGGTCGTCTCCGTCGAAGAATCCGCACTCGGACTGTAACCGGGGCGAGCCGATCAGCACGCCCCGGGGCGGTCGAAACCATGAAGCGGATAGAATACGTTGCCAGGGAGACGCGTCACACCCCCATCGGATCGATCGGTAACGGGGGCGACATCGAGTATTGGACCAAAGTCCTATTCACGGCTCGGGCAGCAGACTCGTATTGTTATTGCCGTGGTGGCGTGTGAGGTAAGGTGAGGGCGTGTGGTGGGGGCCGCCACCCGCGTTTCTTGTCTTGCCTCCACGCCACCTCTTTGTTGCGATGAGGGCCGTTCTCCGGGACGGCCCTCGTCGCATCCACCTCCCGGATGTAGTTTTCCGCTCCGTCACCGTACCCCGTTGCGCGTACCCGCGGAGCCAGATCATGCACTCTCGAATTCGTCCCTTCCGGTTGATGTCGATCCCTGTCTTCACCGCCGCATTGCTGACGAGCACTGCCGCCCTGACCGCGCAGGATGCGCCGGTGTATCGATCTCCGGATCCGGCGATCGTCCGGGTGGTGGACGCCGAGCCGACGCCGAGCGTCTCGCTCTCACCGGATGAGAGCCTGATGCTCGTGATCCGTTTTCCGGGCTATCCCTCGATCGCCGCGTACGCCCGGCGGGAACTGAAGCTCGCCGGCCTCCGACTGGATCCCGCAAGCGACGGGCGGAGCCGCACGACCGGCGCGACGGCACTCAGCCTCGTACCGGTAGAGGGCGGAGCATCTCGAGAAGTAGCAGGCCTTCCGTCGGAAGCGCGCATCGAGAACATCCGCTGGTCTCCGGACGGAAAGCACATCTCCTTCACGCACGATTCGGGTGCCGGACTCGAATTGTGGGTCGTGGAGGTCGAAACGGCCTCGGCCCGACAGCTCACGGATCGAAGGTTGAGCCTCACCGCTGGAAACGCGCCCCTGTGGCTCGATGCTTCCACGCTGGTGGCCGCGTTCGTTCCCGAGGAGCGCGGCCCCGAGCCTGCCCAGCCGACCGTTCCAGTGGGACCGGTGATCGAAGAGACGACCGGGCGAGAGTCCCCGGCGCGCACCTATCAGGACCTGCTCGAGAATCCCTATGACGAGGCCCTGTTCGATCACTACCTCACCGTCCAGCTGGGCAGGGCGGATCTCGGGGGAACCGTCACGGAGATCGCCGGGCCGGGGATCGCTTGGAATTTCAGCCCCTCCCCTGATGGTCGCTATCTGCTCGTGGAGTGGGTCCAACGTCCGTACTCCTACCGCGTCCCCATCTCACGCTTCCCTCAACGAGTAGAGATCCTCGACCGTGACGGCTCGCTCATTCATTCCGTGGCGGAGCTGCCGTTGCAGGAGGAGATCCCGATCGCTTTCGGTAGCGTCGCAATGGGCCCCCGCTCCTTCTCCTGGCGCGCCGACGCCCCCGCCACCCTTCTCTGGGCCGAGGCTCAGGATGGGGGAGACGCGAGAGTGGAGGCCGAGGTCCGGGATAAGCTCTACCTGCTGGAAGCCCCGTTCAGCGGGCAACCGCAGGAGCTCATCGCTCTCGGATATCGATACGCGGGCGTGACCTGGGGAGACGACGAGCTGGCCCTGGTCTCCGAGAGTTGGTGGAAGACGAGGCAGCTGCGGCAATGGCTCGTGAGTCCGGGTGCGCCGGACGAGGAACCAAGGCTGTTCGTGGAACGCTCCACACAAGACCGGTACGCCGACCCGGGCTTCCCCGACACGCACGAAAACCGTTTCGGACGCCCGGTGATACGACGGTCCGCCGACGGTAACTCCATCTTCCTGATCGGTAACGGCGCCTCCAATGAGGGAGACCGTCCTTTCGTGGATCGCTACGACCTGGCCTCGGGTGAGACCGTGCGGCTGTTCCGATCGGAAGCGCCCTGGTTCGAACAGCCGGCTGCCGTGCTGGAGGCGGACGGCTCGACGATCCTCACCCGGCGCGAGAGCCCCGAGGAGCCGCCCAACTTCTTCGTGCGCGAACTGCCGTCGGGCGATCTCCGGCGGATCACAGACTTTCCGCATCCGGCGCCGCGCCTGAAGGAGGTGGAGAAAGAACTGATTCGCTACACGCGAGCCGATGGCGTCGACTTGAGCGGAACGCTTTATCTGCCGCCGGGCTGGCAGCCTTCCGACGGCCGGCTGCCTGTGCTCCTGTGGGCCTATCCGACCGAGTACAAGAGCGCGGATGCCGCCGGACAGGTCACGGATTCGCCCTACCGTTTCGTGCGACCCTCGGCCTGGTCGGCGTACATCTGGACGCTGCTCGGGTATGCCGTTCTCGACGATCCTTCGCTTCCGATCATCGGGGAGGGGGACGTCGAGCCCAACGATACGTACGTCGAGCAGCTCGTGGCCGGGGCCCGCGCCGCCGTGGAGGAGGTGGTGCGCCGCGGTGTGGGCGACGAAGACCGCATGGCCATCGGGGGGCACAGTTACGGCGCGTTCATGACCGCGAACCTGCTGTCGCATTCGGACCTGTTCGCCGCCGGCATCGCGCGCAGCGGAGCCTACAACCGGACCCTCACGCCGTTCGGATTCCAGGCCGAGGAGCGCACGTACTGGGAGGCGCCCGAGGTCTACTACGCCATGTCGCCCTTCATGCACGCCGACCGTGTGAATGAGCCGATTCTGCTCATTCACGGGGAGATGGACAACAATTCGGGTACCTTTCCGATGCAGAGTAAGCGCTACTTCGGTGCGCTCAAGGGGCTCGGAGCGACGGCCAGGCTGGTGGTCCTTCCGTACGAGAGCCACGGCTACCGCTCCCGTGAGTCGCTGCTCCACATGCTGTGGGAGCAGCAGGAGTGGCTGGATCGCTATGTGAAGAACGCCACGTCCGGCGAGCCCACGGCCGGTCGGGAAGCAGGCGGACGGCACGGAGAAACTCGATGACCGGCAGCATGGACGAGTTTCGGCGTCAGGCGGCGCGGGCGGGCGCCGGGTGCGGACCGAATTGTCCCGGCTATCGGATTCCTCTCACCCCGTACGAGGCGGCCCGACTGGCTGATGGACTGGGGATCACGACCGGAGAGCTGCTTCGCCGCTACCTGGCCGCCGGGTCTGCGATCCTCGCCGTGAAGGAAGACGGGAGCTGCGTCTTTCACCGGGGCGAGGAGGGTTGTGAGGTGCACCGTGACCGGCCGCTCGCCTGTCGCAGCTTCCTCGAGCCCACGGACACGCCCGGCCGCTTCGTGGAACGAGCACGACAGTACCGCGAGATCTTCCGCGCCTGGCGCAGTGCCGGCCTCGCCGGCTCCGTCGACTCGGAGGCCTTCGCCGGTGGTCGTGAGCGGGAATCCGCTCACGTCGCCCCCGAGCTCGGAACGTGGATTCTGGACGTGGACTCCCTGGTCGCCGAGCGCTGCGCGGAGCGCGGCACGCCGGTTCCGGAAGATCTCGAAGCACGCATCGACATTCATCTTTCGGCCCTTCGGGCCGCCCTGGAGTAGCGATTCCGGAAGCTTTCGGGCGAGGCCGAAGGGTGCCGAAAGTCCAATAGCGACCCTTTCGCGGCCGTCAACATATTTTCGGCCTCCCATACCCGTTACTCAAGGAGGACTCGATGCGTTTCCTCTCGTGGCTTGTGGGGCTCGCATTGCTCGCTCTACTCGCTTTCTTCTGCGTGAACCGCAATGCTCCCCGAATCGAATCGGAGCTTACGGCCTCATCGCAAGCGGCTCTCCAGCAAGCCGGCCTGAGCCCGGCCCTCGTGAGCCTGTTGAGCGTCGATGGCCGCGATGCCTGCCTGCCGACGATCACGGACCCCGAGATCGCCGATCGGGCGTACCAGGCCGTCGCATCGGTACGCGGCGTCCGTGTCGTCAACACCGACTGTGGCGAGTTGCAGCTCGCGGAGCCCTTCTTCCACGCCAGGCGCACGGACGACGGAATTCTCATCGAGGGAGCCATTATCCCGGATGAGACGAGCCGCATATACGGCGTGGTCAACGCGCTCGGGCCGAGCGTTCCCGTTGCACGCGAGATCCTCACCGAGGGTGTAGCCGACGCGGAGTGGACCCAGGAACTCCCTGCCGCGATCCGACTGCTGGCGGCCCGGGTCCTGGACCCCGAGATCTCGGTCAGGGACGGTAAGGTCACGGTCTCCGGTCGTGTGCCGACCGAACGAGTCCGCGAGGGAGTGATCGAGCGACTCGGGCAGATGTTCCCCGGGTTCGAGATCGTCGATCGGCTCGAGACGCGCCCGCACGAGACGGCCGCAGAGCTGCAGCGCGCGCTGGACCAGTTCGTCGCGAGCCGCGTGGTCGAGTTCGAATTCGACAGTGACGCGCTCACGGCCCAGGGCAGGAATACCGTAGGTGAGGTAGCCGCCACGCTCGCGTCGCTGCCCGGACTGCGGGTGGAGATCGCCGGACATACCGACAGCGTAGGCGAAGACGACTTCAATATGGACCTCAGCCAGAAGCGAGCGGAGGCCGTTCGCAACTATCTGGTCGAGCTCGGCCTCGAGAGGGGCAGGTTCGAAACCGTCGGATTCGGGGAGACCCGACCGATCGCCGATAACGAGACGGAAGAGGGCCGGCAGCGCAACCGCCGGACCGAATTCCGGGTGCTAGACTGAGGAGAATGGAATCATGACCTATCTGATCACGCAGATCCTGCTCTGCCTTCTCGCGGCGTTCCTGCTCGGACTTCTGCTCGGCTGGTGGCTCTGGAGCCGCGGCTGCGACAAGAAGATCGAGGACACGGTTGCCGAATGGCGCGTCAAGTTCGAACGCGCCGAGAGCGACTGGAAGGCCAGACTCGCGGACCTGGAGGCGAAGCTGAAGGCCGCCTCGGCGGGCGCGGGTGCCTCGAAAGAGCACGAGTCGCTCATCGCGAAGCTGAAGGCCGACGTCGAATCGCATCGAAAGCGCGCTGATGATGCCGACGCGAAAGTCAAGATCCTCCTGGTCGAGCTCGACGAGTACCGGACGGCGGCGGAGCCCGACGACCTGACCCGGATCGAAGGGATCGGACCGAAGATTCAGGATTTGCTGTACGGAGCGAAGATCTACACGTGGGCCTCGCTCTCGAAGACCGACGTCGGGCGTCTGAAGGAGATCCTCGATGCGGCCGGCGAACGCTTCCAGATGCACGAGCCGAAGACCTGGCCGGAGCAGGCGCAGCTGGCAGCGGAAGGACGCTGGGAAGAACTGGACAAGCTGCAGGAGCTCCTGCGAGGCGGCCGGGAGGACTGACAGCCGGATCGCCATGAGGGTGACCGACGGACTGCCCTCACGCGACGAAAGAGACCGATCCTCCGGGATCGGGCGAAACCCCCGCTCCGGCTTTCGCCGGTGGGGGGGTGTCACGCGATCCCGGAGGATCGGTCTCTTTCGTCGCGGGGGGGCCGTCCGTCGGTGACCGTCAAGGCGATCCGGCGGTCAGGGCTCCCGGCCGGACGAGCCATCCCCCCGGAGGTACCTGAGTGGCCACCCAGGAGCAGTCCCCTTCGGCGCGATCCTTCTGCAATCCCGGTGGCTGGCCGGGCACCCAGACCCGGCAGTTGCCGGGGTCGGGCAGTTGGCCTGGCGGGATTCCGAGCGTGGCTGCGGTGGAGGGTCCCCGGCTCTTCGCCACCGTGCCCCCATCCGCATAGGTGGACGCAGGCGCAACCTGCACACTCCGGCCTGCGGAGCCCGGTCGCGGACCGGCGTCCACTACGATCTCGTTACTGGCGCACCCACCCCCCGCCAGCAAAGCGATGATCATCGCGCCTCGTCGTCGCATCGGCTCTCTCCTCTCTTCTGGACCGCGTTCGATCTTCAGCGGGAACCATGCCATTGAATTCGCCGCGGAGATCCGGCCTGTATCCAGCATCAGGGGGATCGGACATGAACAGGATCCCGCATCTTGTGCACGATCTTCATGTTGCCGACCGATTCCGGGCGATCGGGGCGCTGCGAGTGGGCTTCCGGCCGGGCGCTCCGTCCGGTGGGGAAACGTGGCGAGCCTCTTGCACGGAAAGCGGCTGTTCGCGCGCCGGACACGCTGGAAGTGACCGCGAATCACACGGCGCGTCGGCATTTCGAGGCAGAGTGGCCGGGATTCCGCGTGCCTTGGCCCCAAGGCACTCGGGCAGACCCCGCCGAGTTGGACGTCACGTGGGTGGCAAATCGCCCCGTACCGTACACGAACTGCAACGCCCGGAGAGCGGCAGGCCATGACGACTGACCGGCAAATCGACCTCACGGCCCTGATCGGTTCGATTGCGCGACTCGCCGAAAGATCCGGATCCCTTCGGCAGGCGGTCGAAATCGCGCTCGCGGCTCTCTGCGATACTACGCCGGTCGCCTTTGGGCGGGCCCGGATTCACGGGGCGTCGGAGGAAGAAGGCGGAGACCCCCGGCATTCGGTGCTTCCCGATCGACGGCTCGCGCCGCTGCTCGCGGCATTCTCCGAGAACCCGGACCTCCCGCCCGGATCCGCGGGCGAAGGTGGAATCCGCTCTCTCCGCCTGGCAGGCGCCACCGTCTCTGCGGTGGAGGGAGCCGCGCGAATGGCAGGTCTCTCCTCAGCCCTCTACCTGGATGTCGAGGCCGCGGGCAAACCTGCCGTCACGTTGCAGCTGTTCGCCGATCGCGCCGTCGACCTGAACGGTCCCCTCTTCCCGGCCCTGCAGCTCGTGGTCGATCAACTCGAGCGGATCGCGGCCACCGAGCGCTTTCGGGCGGCCGTGAGCCAGGCCGCTCGTCACAGTCGCCGGCAGATCGCGGAGCGGGAAGCTCTGCAGGCCCAGTTGGAGATCAATCTCGCCCGGATCGAACGTCTGCAGACCGAGGTCGCCGAGCTCGAGGCCGAGTCTGACCTGCGGAGCTATCGTTCGCGCGATTCCACCGGCGCAGCGGACCTGACTCCATACGCAGCGCAGCCGGAGCTTGGCGACGACCCTGTGGGAGAAGCCGATCGTTCCGGATTCGAACTGGCGAACTCGGACGCGGAGAGCCAGCCGGTTCCGGACCGCAGAGACCCTCCGGGTTCTGTCTCAGATGCAGAGCCGCTCTATGATGCACGCACGGACCTGCCGCGGAGGGCGATTCTCGAAGATCGGATCGACCAGGCGATCCGGCGCCGGCAGCGCTCGCCGAAGAACCTCTTCGCCGTCCTCGCCATTTCGGCCGACGGGCTCGACAGAGTGGCAGTGGAGTCCGGCCAGGAAGGTCTCGATGTCGTGATGGCGGCCCTGTCGCGCCGCCTGCTGGCGCAGGTTCGCAGCGCCGATTCGGTCGCGCATTTCGACGCCGCCACCTTCGTGGTCGTACTGGAGGAGATCCGCGTGCTGGACGAGGCGATCCGGATCGCCGATCGGATCGTCAAAGAGCTTCAGCGGCCGATCTGGTCAGGTTCGTCGGAGACGAAACTCGGGGTCCGGGTCGGAGTGGTCTTCGGAGGACCGGCCTACGACAGAGCGCGTCCGGTGCTTCGCGATGCCGCCTCGGCGCTGACCAGATCGAGAGTCAGCCGGACCCCAGTCGCGGTGTTCGACGAGGCGGCCCAGCACGAGGAAGAAATACGCCGGCGGGTCGAGGTCGAGCTCGGGGAAGCCCTGGCCGGCGACCAGCTGTACCTCGAGTTTCAACCGATCGTCTCCCTGCAGGACGGACGGATCGACGGAATCGAGGCCTTCCTCCGCTGGCGCCACCCGGAGCACGGGCTCATAGCTCCGGACCAGTTCATTCCGATCGCCGCGCAATCTCCGTTGATCCACGATCTCGGCGTCTGGCTGCTGGAGCGGAGCTGCGAGCAGATCAAGGCCTGGCAGAGGGTGCTCTCCCGCCCGGTCCCGACGATCGACCTGAACGTGACGGCCCGTCAGTTGCTCCACGAGAGAACCGCGGGACGGGTGCGTGACATCGTAGCCCGGCACGGGCTGCGCTGCGAGCAATTCCGCTTCGACATCAGCGAGTCCGACCTGATGGCGAACCCGCCCGCCACGGTGAAGGCGCTGCAGGAGATCCGGAAGCTGGGCTGTCGGATCGCGATCGACGATTTCGGGACTGGATTCTCTTCGCTGCGTCTGCTGCACGCGATGCCGATCGACGCCGTGAAGATCGACCGTTCGTTCGTGAGTGGAGGCAGAAAGACCGGGTCGGATAAGCTCGCCGTCGCTCGGACCATCGTTCAACTGGCCCGGACGCTCGAAGCGGAGGTGATCGCCGAGGGTGTAGAGACACACGACCAGTTCCGATTCCTGCGGAGCATCGGTTGTGGAAGCGCCCAGGGCTACCTGTTCTCCGCCCCGGTCGCGGGCCCGCGGATCGTGGAGCTGATCCGGGACGGCTATCCGCTGGAAGCGCCCGTCCGACGCTGACTCACCGGCCCGGATCGCGGCCGAATCGCTTGAGCCGAGGCAGACGCACCGGGACCTCTTCGCCCAATCGGTCTGCCCATCCGGGGGGTCCCGCCGCAAGAAAACCCGGGCGAGATACGGTGAACCGATCCCTGACCGCGGCGTCTGTCCTATTCTTTTCGGCCTCCTGTCGGCGGTTTCCGCGGGTGCATGCAGTGACGATGAGGGCGGACCCAACGGTTCGACCGGGCAGGTGGGCGACTGCACCCTGTGGACGGTGAACGGCGCCTCGCTGCCCGTAAACGTGGGAGGGTCGCTATCGACCGTGGTGCTTCAGGGACAGTTGTCGCTGCGGATCGGGAACGACTACGACCTCATCCTCCAGGTGCGTGACAAGAACGGGGATGAGACTGACCTCGAAAGCCGCCTCTGCGGCAACTTCGCCCTGGACTCGGTATTCTTGGTACCGGACCGGCAGGACGCCGACGGGTATCGCGGAACGGTGGCCAACGGCATCCTGCGCGTGGATACTCCGGACGGTCTCGCGCTACAGTTGCAACGATGACTCTACGACCTAACCGTAGTAATAAGGAGCGTTTCCTGGCTTCCACTTAATGTTGCATCCAACACTGGGCACCTGGGGCTCCGGAACCGCCCGGCCCTCGATCACTGCATCGAGTGCGGCACGCAGATCCCGGCCCGTGACCGGGCGCCCGTTTCCCGGTCTGCTGTCGTCGAGCTGCCCCCGGTAGGCGAGCCGACCGTCGACGCCGAACAGGAAGAAGTCGGGCGTGCAGGCTGCGCGGAAGGCTTTCGCCACCTCCTGCTCCTCGTCGAGCAGGAAGGGAAACTCCCACCCCTCACGGATGGCCAGCTCCCTCATGCGATCCGGGCCGTCCTGGGGATAGAGACGGACATCGTTGGAGTTGATCGCCACGATTCCGACGTCCTCTGAGAGGTAGTCCGCACCGAGCCGGCCCAGTTCCTCCATGACGTGCTTCACGAACGGGCAGTGGTTGCAGATGAACATCACGAGCAACGCCGTTCGTCCTGCGAAATCGCCTTCCGTGACCTTCGCGCCGCTCACGACGTCTTTCAACTGGAATTTCGGGACGAGTGTGCCCAGAGGGAGCATCGTCGAAGGGGTTTCGGCCACGTGAGCCTCCTGTGTCGAAGGTCGTTACGAGATCGGGTCCCGGTCTTTACACCGCCGTTGCGCTCATCGCGCATCCTGGCCCCGGCGGTCGGATGACCGGATATGAATTCGGGACTCGAATCATGACGCTGATCTGGAACAGTCTGCTGCTTCCGCTCGCACTGCTGGCACGCCTCGTCGAGAGGCGTTGACGGTTCGCCGAGTCGTTTCGGGAACCGATAGATGCCGGGAGCGGGTCCGGCCGTGGAGGCGGCTCGACCCGCTGGCCCGGCCCGTACCGGACCCGTCACGCCCCGACGGGTGGCGGCGCTTCCCGGGCCCGTCGGTCTCGCCACGCGCGCACCCTTCGAATTGCCCAGCCGAGGAGCGCGATCACCAGCACGCCCGCCACGATCGGCACCAGGATCGAGATCACCGTCATTGTAACCGAAGCGACCAGCTCACCCAGCGCCAGCACGGGATTCGCCACGCCGCCGGTCGTGGCGGTCGAAACGGCGCGGGCTCCCACCGTCCCTGCGTGGACCACGCCGGCCGTCCCCCCACCCGCGATGATCGCGAGGACCCAGGCGAGGAACGGCGAACCCTCGCCGAGCACGGAAAGCGCCGCGACCGTTCCGGCCCCGACCGCCGCGGGCGTCGCGATCGTGTCCATCGCGTTGTCCAGCCACGGAACGAAATAGGTGCCGACCTCCAGAACGGTGGCGATCGCGAGGGCGCCCATCGCCACGGGACTCGAGAGCCAGTCGAATCCAGGCGACAGAGCGAGGATCCCCATCTTTGCGGCCACGCTCATTCCGAGCAGAGGCACGAACACCCGGAATCCGGTCGCAGCCGCGAGGCCGACTCCGGCGAAAAGCGATACGACCCACTCCACGGCACGCTCCTGATGAACGGGAATCCGATGACGTCTTGACCGAGGGGCGCATCGTCCTGTCTCTTGAGGAAGTTGCCCTGCCGGGGTCGAGGCGTCCAGCGGAGTCGAGTACCGCTGCAGGCGCAGCGCCGGACGGTCCCGGCCCCGAAACGAATCGAACTGCAATGCCGGGAGAGTCTGCCGATGAAACGTCTATCGTTCGTCCTGTTCCTCGCTCTCGCCCTCGTCGCCATCCCCCGGACTGCGGAAGCGCAGTTCAAGATCGGGGCTCGTGGAAAGCTGCTCTTCCCGACGGGAGACTTCAACGACGTCGCCAAGACCGGGTGGGGCCTCGCCGCCACCGGCGACTTCACGATCATTCCCCTCGTCAAGCTCCGGGGAGAGGTCGGATACAACCAGTTCGACGCAGAAGACGGGGCGGAGTGGGAGGACCAGCCGATCGACCGGTTCAACATCTGGAGCTTTCTGGTCGGTGCACGGCTGCAGCTTCCCATCATCTACTTGAGTCTGGACGGGGGCTACTACACGAAGATCGATGAATTCTCGCTTCTACCGGGACTGGGGTTCCGATTCCTGTTCCTCGATGTCGGTGGCCGGTACAAGTGGACCGGTGAGAACTGGTTCGAAGTCTTCGGCGGCGTCTCATTCTGAGGTTTCCCGATTCGGGCCGGGAGTCGAACGATGGGCGTCGACCCCCGGCCCTCGGCCGGTAGCCATGAGACGGCGACGGTGAGGAGAACCACGCTTATCCTCGCGCCGGGCATGGCCGGGCTCGAAAGGCCGCGAACGGTCGGCTCCTGATGACGGATTCGAGATTTTCTTCCTCGCTCGACCCTGATCGCCGCATCGACGAGTCCGCCGCGGCCGCCCTCTGGCGGCGCGCCGCCGAGCTTCAGGAGGAGGAGGCGCGGAGGGCTGAGAAGCGAGATCGCGACTCGGCCCTGCAGCGGGCCCTCGGCGCGGAGGGCGACGCCAGTCTCTCGCTGGGGGAGATCAAGGCGGCGGCTGAATCCGCTGGAATTCCCGCCGAATACGTCGAATTGGCTTGGGTCGAACGGAGCTTCGGCGCATCGGATACTGCCGAGGATTCACGCTCCGAACGTGCGATGCACCGGTTTCTCGGTACGGATCAGAAGCGGGTCGAAGTGCGACGCACGTACGATGCTCCTCTCGACACGGTGCTGGACGCCATGGCCCGGGTGTTTCCCCACGCCCCCTTCGGATTGCGCCTCGAGGCCACGGAGAAGATCTCGTCGGAAGGAACCGAGCTGTTCGTCTTCGTCGTGCCAGGTCAGTTCGACGGCGGGCTGTCGAGCCCTTTCGCGGGATTCGCCACGGCGATGGCCTGGGCGGACCTGAAGAAGTTGATCGTCTCGCTGCGCTCTCTCGACGGCGGCGCGGCAACGGAGGTCTCGATTCGCAGCCCGCTCGGATACTCCCGGAAGCTGAGCTACGGGCTCGGACTCGGAATCTCGAGCGCCCTTGCGCTTGGAGGCGGATTGCTGGGAGTACTCGGTTCCGTGGCCATTCTCGGTGGAGCGATCGCGGGCGGCGCGGCCCTGGCTCCGCTGGGCGTCGCGGCTGCGGGCCTCTCGGGAGCCGTCGGCGGTCGGATGCTCACGGAACGCGGCTGGCAGCGCCTGTACGCGGTCGGCCTGCGGAAAGGGCGTGAAGGCCTGGAGCAACTGCTTTCGGCGATCACGCTGCACCTTCGGACGGACGGCGCGTTCCTGCCCGGTCCGGGTGGACAGGCGCCCGGGGAGACCGAAGTCCCCCCGGGCGGAAGGCTCAGCCGAAGCTGATTCCCTGTGCAAGCGGCAGGTCTTCGCTCCAGTTGACCGTGTTGGTCTGGCGGCGCATGTAGGCCTTCCACGAGTCCGATCCCGACTCGCGACCTCCGCCCGTCTCCTTCTCCCCACCGAAAGCGCCACCGATCTCGGCGCCGCTCGTCCCGATGTTGACGTTCGCGATCCCGCAGTCGCT
>JARRPS010000079.1:0-7963 GCA_037382625.1 Gemmatimonadota bacterium
GAAGACGGCGCGGCGCCTGCCCGCGATGTCGGAGTTCGAACAGGTGCTGGCGGATTACCGGACCACCGGCCTCTCTCCGGGTGCCCACCCGATCTCGTTTCTGCGTCTCGAGTTGACCCGGCGCGGCGTACTGTCTGCCCGGGCGCTGGAAGAGCGACGGGACGGAGAACGGGTCCGGGTTGCAGGGCTGGTGATCTGCCGGCAGCGACCTGGAACCGCGAAGGGTGTGATGTTCATCACGCTGGAGGACGAGACGGGGTTCGCCAACTTCGTGGTAATGCCGAACCTCAGGAAGCGGTTGCGCGGTGTGCTGCGGGCACCGCTCCTGCTGCTGGAAGGGGTGGTGGAGCGCGAGGGAGCGGTGATCAACGTGCTCGTGCGGGGGGCGGAGGCTCTCGATCTCGCGGGAAGGCAGATCCGCGGGCAGAGTCGGGACTTTCGGTGACGGCGGCGATCACTGGTACCGGACTTGCTGCTTCTCTTGCCACTTTCCCGAGCGCGGGACGCGAAGCACTATCAGTTGCCGAAGCGAACCGTGCCGAAGAGGGCAATCTGACTGCCGGGAGACGAGTCGAGCATGGGTGAATACGTGACGCATCCCAAGATCGTGGACAAACCGTGGGGCCGCGAGGTGTGGTACGCCCACAACGATCAGTACGCGGGCAAGATCCTCGAGGTCGATGCCGGCCACCTGCTGTCATTGCAGATGCACGAGGTGAAACACGAAACGCTGTACCTGCACTCGGGGCGGATGCGGTTCACGAGAGGGGACGACGTGTTCGAGTGGAATCCCGGCGAGTCGATCGAGATCCCTCCGCACACGGTGCACCGGATGGAAGCGATCGAGAACAGCGTGATTCTCGAAGTGAGCACTCCACAGCTGGACGATGTCGTTCGGCTCGAGGACCGATACGGGCGGACCACAGAGTGAATTCACGTCTGATCGAGATCCCGAGGCGCAGCTACCCGCAGACCTGGTGGCTGCTGGATCTGCTGGGACGGGACGTCCGACTGCTGGGAGAAGAGATCGTCGATCTCTCGGCGGGCGCGATCGAGCTGCGACACGTCGCCCGCGAGTTGCGCGGCTGGGCAGAGCCCGGCGATCGCTGGTTGAAGGTCACCGGGGAGAGCCCCTTCGTGGCGCTCGAAGCCAGACACTGCCGGCAACTGTCGTTCGGCCCCAAGCTGACTTACCTGGTCGAGCAGGATCAACGCAGCGGAATCCACGGCGGACGCCCTTTCCGGCATCTGAAGATTCGCGACGCTCGAACGAATCTCACGCCGGCGACCTCGGCAGAGATCGGTTTCCACTTCTACGGTCGCCGGCCGGCGGCATTCGCATACACCGACCCGAGGACGGCGCACGGATTCATCGGATTCGACTGGGATGCGCTCGCCGAGCGGGACCTCGTTGCTCTGCTGGAACGGGAGATGTCGGTACCGCCGGAGTGAATTGCGGGGACCGAGGAGATCCCGTATTCTCTCCCCCGGTCAGGGGACGGTCAGGAGTTCCGGCCCGGATCGACAGTGATGAGAAAGCCCCCTCGGCCACGGATTGACTGCGGGGATAGGATCCAGGTAGGCTCCGTGGCTCCGGGGGTTCTCTCTCACCGTATGACACACCCGGGACCCGTGAGGGTTCCCTGTCAGGACGGCGCGCAGTCCACCACGCGAGGTGCCCCATGACCTCCGAACCCTTCCGAAGAAATTCCCAGAATCGCCTGCCGGTCCTTTATGCTGCTCTGGCGTCGGGCGTGGTACTCTACGCGGCCGTCCTGGTGTTCGTTCTCGAGCCGACCCTGGCCGTGGAGGATCCTACCTGGCTGAGAGTCGCCTGGCTGGCCGTAGCGGTCGGGGTCACCCTGATGGCCGGGGTCATCCAGGCACGGATGCGTTCCGGAGCCCTGGACGACTCAGGTCGTGCATCCAGCGCCCTGATGGTATGGGCGTTGGCGGAAGGGCAGGCGCTTCTGGGACTGACGGGGTACCTGCTGTCGGGGGACCGTTTGCTGCTGATCCTCTCCCTGGCCCTCTTCGCCTACCTCTACCTGCGGTATCCGCCCGCGGCGTTCAGTCCGCGCGCTCGATGATCACGAAGGCCACCGCCTGGCCGTCCTCGTGCGTGAAACTGAGGTGAATCGAACCCCCGCCACGTGAGAGAAACGCGCGCTGGGCGGCACCGGCGAGGACGATCCGGGGTCTCCCGTTCGCCTCTGTGCGCACCTCGATCTCGGTCCATTGCATTCCCTCACGCAGTCCGCAGCCCAGCGCCTTTACGAAGGCTTCCTTGGCGGCGAACCGGGCCGCGTAACAGTCCGCACGTCGCTGCCTGGATTCGCAGGTTGCCTGTTCCCGCTCCGTGAACAGCCTCGACCGCCCGCGTTCCGGCCGGGTCTCGATCAGGCGCTCGATGCGCGCCACTTCCACCTGGTCCACGCCGATCCCCAATATCATTCGCCGCTCTCCTCAGTCCTGCAGCATCAGGCGGGTCTGGTAGGCCTCGAGGATCTCCGCCCGGCTCAGGAGGCCCAGCAAACGTCTCGATTCCGCGCTCTCGACGACAGGAATGTAATCGAGGTCTCGCACGCCCATTCGCCGGGACGCTTCGAGAAGCGATTCCCCGGGCGTGATCGTCACCACCTCGGCGTCTTCGAGGTCGGCCGCGATCACGATGTCGATCAGTCCTTCCTGCATCGCGCGGGCCACGTCGGCATAGGTCAGCAATCCCGACAGACGCAGTGCCCGGTTCACCACGGGAAACGAATTCTGCTTCGAGTCCCGCAGCTGCGTGAGCAGCTCCCGCAGCGGCGCATCGTCGAGAACCACGTCGGGATCGCGATTGTAGCACTCCGACACCAGGGCCCGCTCGAGGATCGAGCGATCCGCCCCGTGCCGAATGTGGTCACCGGATCGGCGCAGCGATTCGGAGTAGATCGACTCGGGATGAAGTCGACGCGACACGAGATAGCTGATGACGCAGACCACCATCAGAGGCAGGATCAGGCCGTAATCATCCGTCATCTCGAAGATGATGATGATCGCGGTGAGCGGGGCGAAGGTCGCGCCCGATACGACGGCAGCCATTCCCACCAGCGCGTAGGCCTCGGGAGTGATGCCGAGATCCGGAAAGAGTCCCGCGGCCGTCAGTCCGAAGAAGCTGCCGAAGGATGCACCGACGAACAGGCTGGGCGTGAAGACGCCGCCCGCGCCCCCACCGCCCATGGTAAGGCCTGAGGCGACGATCTTCAGCAGGCCGAGCGAGAGGGCGGTCAGGCCGGTGAGTCGAGAGGCGAGAACCAGCTCGATGCCGTGTCGTCCGTCGCCGAGCAGTTCCGGATGCACGAAACCGAGGCCGGCCAGCAGGACGCCGCCGATAACGGCAGCGAATTCCGGACGCTCTCCGGCGATCCGGTGAAGCGCATCCTGCGTGCTGAAGAACCCGCGCACGAACAGGGCCGCGAGCACGCCGCCGAAGAGACCCAGGAGTGCGTACAGCCACAGCTCGGTCGCGGATGAGAAGACATACTCCTTGGGAATCGCGAAGGCCGGGTCCGGACCGCGTGCCCAGCGGGCCACCACCGCTCCCATCACGCTCGCCACGACCACGGGGCTGAGAGCCGCGACCGCGAAGGTGCCGAGGACGATCTCCAGGGCGAAGAGCACGCCGGCGATCGGCGCGTTGAACGCCGCTGAGATCCCGGCCGCCGTGCCGCAGGCGAGCAGCACCCGAGTGCGTCGAGGCCCGAACCGGAAGAGTTGAGACAGACCCGAGCCCACGGTCGCGCCGGCGGTCGCTACCGGCCCCTCCGCACCGAGCGAGCCACCTCTGCCCAGGGTGAGCGCGGAACTGATCAGTTTGCGGATCATGTCCGGGACTCGAACTCGGCCCCCGTGCCGCACGGAATCGCGGATCAGGGTCGGCACCATGTCTCCGTCCGATGGCTCCTCCGAGCCCGCTCGTACCCGGAGCGCGAGAAGCAGCCCGACGGGAAGGGTGACGAGCGCCAGCCACGGGAGTTCCTTTTCGACGGAGCGGCCCATGGCCCACCCGGCGACGCCCTTCATGCTGTCGATCAGTTCGTAGAACAGGATCACGGACGCGCCCGCCGCCGCGCCGATTACGGCCGCGAACAGGAGCAGAAGCCACTCCTCGTCCGCATCGCGGGCGATGATTCGGTCCGTGATCGATCGCCAGGCACGTCGTGCCCGGATGGCGAACCGGGTCGCAGTTTTCCGGCTGCGCGTCATACGTCTCCGACTCCCGGCGATTCCGGCGCCGGGCATGGGGCCCATTGAATCCCGCGGGTCTTGCAGGCAGAATACCGTCAGTATCGGAATCCTGTCTCTCGCCAGCAACGGCGGCAGACCGAGCGGGCCCGCCATGCCGGGCCCTTCTCTCAGCTTGACGATCCGCTGAAGGCGCGAGGCGCGATCGTCGGAGTACAGACGCGAGCCATGGACAAGCCGCTGTTGACCGCGGGCCCGGCCGGCGAGGTGATCGAGAAGTTGAACGAGGTGGCCGGGGGTATCGATCCCGGAGCCCTGGAGGAATTCACTCGCCGACTGCTCAATCGCGCATCGAGCGAGTGGCTGCAGAGCGAGCCCACCGAGCGGATCGCTCTGGCGGCCCGCGCACTGCTGGACCTGGTGGAGAGGACCCCGCCGGGCGAGGTCGGCGTGGACGTCGTCGCCGCCGAGAAATCGATGCACCGGGCCGTGCTGCTGACCGTCATGCCCGACTGTCCCTTTATCGTCGAAACGCTGCGAGAGGGTCTGCAGGCGGCCGAAATCCCGATCATCGCGCTTCTCCATCCGGTGATCGGTGTAGAGCGCGACGAAGAAGGCCGCGTGACCCGAATCCTGGAGCGGGGGGAAGAGGGCGAGTGGATCTCGGCGACGCTCACCCTGCTCGACACGCAACTCGATGCGGACACGGGCCGGATGCTGGAGAGCGAGGCGCTGTCGCGACTCCAGCAGGTGAAACGCGCCACCGACGACTTTCCGGCCATGCATGCCGCGCTCGAGTCCCTCGTCGGCGAGCTCGAAGAGGAAAAGACCTGGCTGAGCTGGCGCGAAGAGGAGATCCAGGAGATACAGGACCTGGCTTCCTGGCTTGCGGATGGCAACTTCGTGCTGCTCGGGTACCGGGAATACGATGTCGCGGAGGGGGAAGAGTCCGGGGAGCGGGAGGTACGGGTCCGGGCCGGATCGGGGCTCGGAATCCTGGACGATGACGACCGCTCGGCCTTCGTATTGCCCCGCCCTCTCTCGGAGCTCCCGGCCGATCTCCGCTCGCGGCTCGTGGGCGGGCCGATGCTGATCGTTTCCAAGACGAATGCGCTCTCCCCGGTGCACCGGCGCGTTCGAATGGACGACATCAGCGTAAAGCGGATCGGGCCGGAGGGCGAGGTGGAGGGGGAACGGAGATTCCTCGGGCTGTTCACCGCCAAGGCGTTCGCCCAGGACGCCTCCAGGATCCCCATCCTCCGCCGGAAGCTGCGCGAGATCCTCGAGGCCGAGCAGGTCGACAAGGGATCCCACGACCACGGCCTGGTCGTTCGCACCTTCAACAGCCTGCCGAAGGAGGAGTTGTTCCTGACGCCGGTCGCCGATCTGGTGCGCATGATCGATACCGTGCTCGAGACACACGGAACCGAGGAGATCCTCGTCTACGCCCGACCGGACTCGTTGCGAAGGGGCGTGAACGTGATGGTGATCCTGCCTCGCCGGAAGTTCTCGGGCGAGGTTCGCCGCAGCGTGCAGAGAGCGCTGGTCGAGGAGTACGACGGGCAACTGCTCAACTACTACCTGACGATGGGTGAGAGCGAGCAGGCCCGTCTGCACTTCTACATCGCAGCGGACCCGGTCGATGTCGAGAACGTCGATATCGGAGAGGTTCGCGCCCGCGTGCGAACTGCGATCCGGACCTGGCCGGAGCACCTGACCCTCGCTCTCGAAGACCGGCACGATCGAGGAAGAACCGCCGAGCTGACCGAGCGATACGCCCATGCCTTTTCGTCGGGCTACCGGGCGGCCACGGGCGTGGACGAGGCCGTGGACGACATCGAATCGCTGGAGGCGCTCCGGGACTCGGGAAGCCGACAGGTCGTGCTCAAAGACCTGGTACCGGCCCAGCCTTTTACCTTCCAGCTCAAGGTTTTCGACCAGGAGACACGCTACGTCCTCAGCGATGTGATGCCGATTCTCGAGAACCTGGGATTCCGTGTCCTGACCGCGGATGCATACGATGTACGACCCGAATCCTCGCCGGTCGAGGTCACGGTGCACAGCTTCGTCGTGCAGATTCCCGACAGTTGGGAGGTGGATCCAGAGGCGGCGGGTCAGCGGATTTCAGAGGCCTTCTTCGCCATACAGAACGGCTGGGCGGAAAACCTGGGGATCAACAACCTGATTCTCTCCGCGGGGATGGACTGGAGACAGGTGGCGCTGATCAAGGCTTACGGGGCCTATGCCTTCCGAATCGGGGCCGTTTCGAGTCGACTCGGCCTGCGCCGACCGCTGCTCGAGCAGCCGCGGGCCGCGAGCATTCTGTATGAGGTATTCACGACCCTTTTCGATCCGGAGATGGAGGGGAACAGAGAGTCCTCGGTCCGGGCCCTCGAAAGCGCCTACGGTCGGATCCTGCGTGATGTGAGAAGTATCGAAGACGACCGCACGTTGCGACGGCTTCTGGACCTCGTGAAGGCCACGGTTCGGACCAACTACTTCCAGGCCGAGTTTCGCCGGCGGCCCGATGCGCCGATCGCGCTCAAGTTCGACTGTTCACAGATCGAGTTCATGCCACGCCCGCGGCCGAAACACGAAGTGTGGGTCAACAGCGCGCGTACCGAGGGGGCCCACCTCCGGATGGGAGATGTGGCGCGCGGCGGTCTCCGTTGGAGCGACCGGCAGGAGGATTTTCGACTCGAGGTGCTCGGACTCGTCAAGACTCAGCAGGTGAAGAACGCCGTCATCGTTCCGGCTGGCGCGAAGGGGGCCTTCGTCGTTTCGCAGCCACCCGTCGACCGCTCGGCCTGGCGGGAAGCCGGGGTTACGAGCTACCGAGATTTCGTCGGCGCGATCCTCAGCATCACCGACAACATCGTGAACGGCGAGGTGATTCACCCGGCCGACACGGTCATTCGCGATGGAGACGATCCCTACCTCGTAGTCGCAGCGGACAAGGGTACGGCGACCCTGTCCGACACGGCCAACGCTCTCGCCGCCGAATACGATTTCTGGCTCGGCGATGCCTTCGCTTCCGGTGGATCGAAGGGTTACGACCACAAGGCGATGGGGATCACCGCACGCGGTGCCTGGGAATGCGTGAAGCGGCACTTCCGTGAACTGGGCGTCGACACGCAGACGGAGGAGTTCACGGTCTCCGGTATCGGCGACATGAGCGGCGACGTGTTCGGAAACGGGATGCTGTTGAGCCGAACGATCCGGCTCGTCGCCGCGTTCGACCACCGACACATCTTCCTCGATCCGGACCCGGAGGCGGAATCCGGCTGGGTCGAGCGTAAGCGGCTCTTCGATCTGCCCGGTTCGAGCTGGGATGACTATGATCGCGACCGGATCAGCGAGGGAGGTGGCGTATGGGATCGCGGTGAGAAGAGCATTCCGCTCTCACCGCAGGTGCGCAGCCTGCTCGGCGTCGAGGACGAGGAACTGAATGGAGACAGTCTGATCCAGGCGATTCTCCGGGCGCCCGTGGACCTGCTCTGGAACGGCGGGATCGGTACCTATGTGAAGGCATCCACCGAGACGCATGCGGAGGTCGGAGACCCGGGCAACGACGCGGTTCGTATCGACGCGACCGAGCTCGGGGCCCGTGTCATCGGCGAGGGGGGAAACCTCGGTCTGACGCAGAACGCGAGAATCGAGTTCGCGCTCGGCGGCGGGCGGTGCAACACCGATGCCCTGGACAATTCGGCCGGCGTGGACACCTCTGATCACGAGG
>JARRPS010000079.1:7976-13035 GCA_037382625.1 Gemmatimonadota bacterium
CTCGGGGGGGCGCTCGCATCCGCGGCGATAGAGGCAGGCGACCGAGATCGTCTCCTCCAGGAGGCGACCGACGACGTCGCCGGCCGCGTACTGCGCAATTCCTACTGGCAGAGCCTCGCGGTGAGCCTCGATGAGCAGAGGATCGCAGCCCAACCCCAGATATTTCGGGACGCCCTGACGGCATTGGAGAGGTCGGGGCTCCTCGATCGGGGCCTCGAGTTCCTGCCTTCGACGGAAGCGATCCTCGAACGGGAAGATCAGGGTCTTCCCGCCCTCGTGCGGCCGGAGCTCGCCGTGCTGCTCGCGTACGCGAAGCTGCAGTTGAAGGGGGCCCTTCTCGCTTCCGAGATGGGAGACGGGACCGACCTTCTTCCCCTGCTGCGGCAGTATTTCCCGGGCGGCATCCGGGAGGCCGTCGGCGAACCGGTGCTCGCGGGCCACCCGCTAGCCCGGCACATCGCCGCGACACTTCTGACCAACATGATCGTGGACCTGCACGGCGGGACGGGCGTCCTGCAGATGCTCCAGGACACGCACCGGGATCCGATCGAAGTCGCCCGCGCCTGGTTCGTGGCGTGGCAGGTGATCGGCGCGGAGTCGCTTCTGGAAGAGATCCTCGCGCCCGATACGACCGTCCCGGCTTCCGTGCAGTACCACTGGCTGATGCGGGCTTCGGCTTCGATCGACCGGGCCACCCGTTGGCTGCTCGCGAATGCCGACCTCGACCTGCGCGTGGCGGAACTGGCCGATTGGTACGGAGAACCGATCGCAGTTCTCACCGGCTCGTTGATCGAGCACCTCACGGAGCGGAAACGTCTCGAAGTGGCCGACCGCATCGCCGCGTTCATTGCCGACGGTATGACCGGTGAGCTGGCATCTCGGTTTGTCGCTCTCGAGTATCTCGATGGCCTGCTTCCGGTAGCGCAGCTGGCACGCGAGACGGAGGTCGATGCAGCGATCGTCGGCCGGGTCTACTTCGGCCTCGCCGGTGAGGTCGATTTCCCCTGGCTGCAGGACCGCCTCGCCGAGCTTCCCGGCACCGATCGGTGGCAGCTGCGGGCAGCCCGGGAACTTATGCTCGATCTCGAGGCGGCCCGACGGAGGATCGTGCGCCGGCTGCTGGCCGACGCCGGTCCGAGCGGAGACTCAGAGGCCGCCATCGCCGCCTTCCGTACATCCTGCACGCCAGGACTCGAGCGAGTCGAGCGAATGCTGGCCGAACTGCGGGACAGTGAAGAGAAGCCGGGTCTTCCGGGCCTGATCGTGGCGGTAAAAGCGATCCAGCAGCAGTGCGACGCCTGGAGCGAAGCGTAGCCCAGCCTCCCTCCGGTCGTCTCGGGCAAGTCCCGGCAAGGGTGGAGGGGGCCGCACCTCTCGGTGGGCCCCCTCCGTGCCGTCCGCGGGATGTCAGTACGAGGTGAGGTAGCGGTCCAGTTCCCAGGTGGAAACCTGCGAGATGTACTCCGACCACTCCTTCTTCTTCGATTCGACGAAGTTCGTGAACAGATGTTCGCCCAGCACGGCGCGCATCGTGTCGCTCTTCTCGAGCTCCTCGATCGCCTCTCCAAGGTTCGCCGGCAGCGATGTGATCTTGTACTTCTTCCTGTCCGCCGCGGAGAGCTCCCACACGTTCACGTCCAGCGGCGGCCCCGAGTCGATCTCGTTCTCGATGCCGTCGAGACCTGCGGCGACCTGGACCGCGAGTGCCAGGTAGGGATTGCAGGCCGGATCGGGCATGCGGAACTCGACTCGTGTGCCCACGCCCCTGCGATCCGGCACCCGGATCATCGGGGAGCGATTGGACTGAGACCAGGCGATGTCCACGGGGGCCTCATAGCCCGGCACCAGCCGCTTGTAACTGTTGACCAGAGGATTGGTGACCGCCGCGAGCGCCTTCGCGTGCTTCTTGAGACCTCCGATGTAGTACCGCATGAGGTCCGACATCTGATACTCGCCGTTCTTGTCGTAGAACACGTTCCCCTTCTTGTCGAACAGCGACTGATGCGTATGCATCCCCGAGCCGTTCTGCCCGAAGATCGGCTTCGGCATGAAGGTGGCGTGCAGGTCGTGGGCGAGCGCCGCATTCCGGACGATGAACTTGAAAGTCGCCAGGTTGTCGGCCGTGATCATCACGTCGGCGTACTTGAAATCGATTTCGTGCTGCCCGGGGGCGACCTCGTGGTGCGCGGCCTCCACTTCGAAGCCCATGGCTTCGAGATCGTTCACGATCATTCGGCGCGCCTTCTCGCCGAGATCGACCGGAGTGAGGTCGAAGTACCCGCCCCTGTCGTGCGTGATCGTGGTGGCGGCGCCCTCTTCGTCCTTCATGAAGAGAAAGAACTCCGCTTCGACACCCGCGTTGACCATGTATCCCATCTCCGCGGCCTTCGTCGCCACGCGCCGGAGCACGCCGCGCGGATCTCCGTCGAAGGGAGTCTCGTCCGTGTTGTAGACGTCACAGATCAAGCGGGCGACGCGAGCTTCCGGGTTGCCCCAGGGGTATACGCGAAAGGTCGATAGATCGGGCTTGAGGAGCATGTCGCTCTCTTCGATCCGGACGAAGCCCTTGATCGAGGAGCCATCGAACATGATCTCGCCGTCCAGCGCCTTCGGAAACTGGCTGGCAGGGACTTCGACGTTCTTGATGTGTCCGGCAATGTCGGTGAAAGTGAGCCGCATGAAGCGGACGTTCAGCGCTTCGCACAGCTCCAGGACGGCCTTCGGATCCGGAGAGTCTCCCAGGATCGCGCCGTAGCTCGCGTATCGAGCGGCCTCTTCATGCTCCAGCGGTGCGGCGAAAATCGAATCGGACGACATCGGGCTCAACCTCCGGTTCCTTCGGTGATCTGCCGGCCCCGGGCGAAAGCTCGGATGACCTTCGGACGGTAATGCGAACGAACGTCGCAAAGGGTACGCAAGGTCCGTGCGATCGTCAAGCTATATATCAATGTACGCAACATTAGTAACATTATATGATTACTAACACTGTATATGGTGTATACATCGACGTATACGCATATATATGGTGGAAATGACACTTCCGCCGGATCATCCGTCCAAACGGATTCCCGGGGGAAGTGTCGTTTCGCTGCCACATTCGCCGCCGGCACCGGGTCAGCGAGCCGGCATGTATGGCAGATCAGTCGAGAGGGCAGACCTGGTGATTGAATCCGGCGAGCGTCTTCGTCGCCAGATTTTCATTGCCGCCATCCAGCCCGCCGCCGAAGATCGTCTTCACCTCGGAAGCGGTGAGATCGAAGCTCACGTCCGACGAGACCGAGTTGAGGTAGGCGGCCGCAGCCTCCCGTACCAGCCTGTTGATCTTGGCACCCCTCAGGCGGAGAGCCTCTGAGATCGACAGCTCGGAGAGCGGGAGTCTCTGTTCGGGCTTTGCCAGGCCCGGCGGCACGGCACCCAGCAGGTCAGAAAAAGGCGCGTCCGGGAGAACCCCGGTTCCGACCCATGCATCCTCGTTCCCGGCATTCTTCCAGAAGCTCACCTCGCAGCCCTCGCCTCCCTGTTCCGATTCGCCCGGGTCCTCCGACGTCTCCATCATCCGGCAGAGCTGGAGCTCATCGAATCCGCCCTGAGCGGAGGAGAGAACGACCAGCTCGACGAAGCTGGTGATCGCGGGTTCGATCGACGGCACCAGCTCCTGAACCGGGCCGAGGGCCTCCGACGATGTCACCGACGGCTCCGCGTCCACCCAGACCTGGTGCGAAGCGTCGAACGAAGCCGAGACCGCTTTCACGCTGTGCAGTCGGACGTCCGGTTGGGTGAACCCGTCCAAAAGGAAGGTGCCTCCGAAGTCGCTGGCGCCTGCGTTCGCGAATCCCGCTCCGTCTTCGAACACCAGCACGTTGCCGAGTCCGAGACACTCCGTGCAGGTCGCCCCGGAACCCGCCCAGGCGAGAAACGGATCTCCGGGGGGCGACATCGTATCGGTGCTGTAGATGCGGGCGCTCGGGAGGCCCGTGTTGGCGGGCCAGGCCGTGATGTCGAAAGCGAGCTCGAGCTCCGGCACCTCGACGAACGTCGCTGCATCCCCGTGAGAATACGATTCGAAGTCGACCACCGCGCAGACTTCCTCCATGGCTCCGACTGCCGCGAATGGTCGACCGTCCGGCCCGATCGAACCGGAGAGACCCGAGTCCGGCGCGAATACGGCTTCGCGGCCGCATCCGTTGAACACCAGGAGAAATGCCACGGTGACGAGACAGGCTCGTCTGTGCTGCATGCGCATCCGGCTACCCTCCGCTACTGAAGGTACGCTCGTTCCGTGCTTGTGATCTCCCGGGTGTCCGGCAGAGACGACCGGACCTCGCCAACAGGTACGGCAAGGCGGATTCCGCCACCGCGAGTTTCTTATGTTTTTGTGGTATATGACTTTCTGGCCGGTGTGCATCGTGCGCAGGTGCTAACAGTTTCTCGGAACGGCAAAAAGGGACATCGGCAGACCGGGCGTATCAGGTCGGCAACGGGCAAGAAAAGGCGCCCGGACATGGCATCCGGGCGCCCGTGACGGGTCGGCCGATTTCGACCGACTCCGGGGGAATCAGGACTGACGACTCAGTCGCGGCCGGGGTCCAGAAGTAGTCCACCGAGGACATCGCGTTCAGCCAGCCGGCCGCCGCGTGCCGGGCCAGCGCGTTGACGTCACCACCCTTGAGGGAGAGAGCGTCGAGCAGCAGAATGCTGCAGATGTCCGTGCCGTCCTCGGGGTTCACGGTCGGGTAGCTCGCGCCGTCGCAGGCCACGGTGAACGCGTCGCCGAAAGTCGTGGTATACGGGTTGACGGGCCAGTTCCCGAAGTGGTGCTCCTGCTTCCAGTAGCCGGGCGTGCAGCCTTCTTCGCCACGCTCCTGCTCTTCCATCTTGCAGATCCGGATGTCGTCGATCGCACCGGAGCCGGCGAAATCGAATTCCAGCGTACTGTTGAACTCCGCATCCGGTTCGATGGTAACGAATTCGACCTTGCTGTCGTTGTCGACCGCGACGTCCGTCTTGCCCACCTCGGTTCCGTCGGTTGTGACATCGATGCGCAGAGCGATGTGCTCGC
>JARRPS010000080.1:0-14341 GCA_037382625.1 Gemmatimonadota bacterium
CGGCGCGATCTCGTGCAGCGCTCTCGACCGCCTCGTCATCGTGCCCGTGTGCCAGTGTTCCAGCAGTCTTCCCGTGTTCAGCACGAACGGGTAGTCCTCGTCCGGCAGCTCCTTCGCCGGCTCGAACTCGCAGGGCACGAATTTCCCGAGCCCGTTCGGCGTGGGGAAGGTGTCGTCCATCAGCACCTGGATCCCGTCGCCGGTCTCGGGATCGGGGCAGGGCCAGAGCTTCCCGGTCAGCCCGAGGTTTTCGTAGGTGAGTCCCCCGTAGGAAGGCGCCAGCGCGGTGAATTCGGCGAATACCTCCTCCGGCGACTCGTAGGCCATCGGATAGCCGAACGCGGTCGCCAGGTCACAGATGATCCGCCAGTCCTCGCGCGCTTCGCCCGGCGCGTCGAGAGCCTTCCGGCCGACCTGCACCCGACGGTCCGTATTCGTGTAGGTGCCCTCTTTCTCGTAAAAAGACGTCGCCGGGAGGATCACGTCGGCGAACTCGGCCGTCTCGGTGAGGAAGATGTCCTGCACCACGAGGAACTCGAGGTTCGCCAGCCCTTTGCGCACCTTGTTCGTGTTCGGGTCGGAGAGGAAGGGGTTCTCGCCCATCATGTACATGCCCTTGATCTCGCCCTTCAGCGCGCCTCCGATGATCTCGACGACCGTGAGGCCCGGCTCGGGATCGAGCTCCGCGTTCCATGCCGCCTCGAACTTCGTTCGTATCTCCGTGTCTCCGACCGCCTGGTAATCCGGGTAGACGATCGGAATCAGCCCGGCGTCCGAGGCGCCCTGCACGTTGTTCTGTCCGCGCAGCGGGTGGAGTCCGGTGCCGGGCCGGCCCACGTTTCCCGTCATCAACATCAGCGAGATCAGGCAGCGGGAGTTGTCGGTGCCCGTCGTGTGCTGCGAGATCCCCATCCCCCAGAACACGATCGCGGTCCCGGCCGATCCGAACAGCCGGGCCGCCCGCCGGATCTCGTCGGCCTCGACGCCGCAGATCTCCGCCGCGACTTCCGGGGAGTAGTGCGAGACGAGCTCCTTGAGCGCCTCGAATCCCTCGGTGCGGGTGTCGATGAACTCGTGGTCCAGCAGGTCCTCTTCGATCAGCACGTGCATCCAGGCGTTGTAGCACGCGACGTCCGTCCCCGGGCGGATCTGCAGGAACACCTCGGCGTGGTCGGCCATCTCGATGTGGCGCGGCTCGACGACGATGATCTTCGTTCGGCCCGACTTCGCCGCCTGCTTCATGAACGTCGCGGCGACCGGGTGGTTGGCCGTGGTGTTGGAGCCGGTGATCAGCGCGACGTCGGCGTTCTCGACATCGGCGAACACGTTGGTCACCGCGCCCGACCCGATCGTCTCGAGCAGTGCCGCTACCGAGGAAGCGTGACAGAGCCGGGTGCAGTGATCGACGTTGTTGGTGCCGAACCCGGCCCGGATCAGCTTCTGGAACAGGTACGCTTCCTCATTCGAGCACTTGGCGCTGCCGAACCCGGCCATCGCGCCGGGACCGTTCTCGTCCCGGATCTCGCGGAGCCGACGGCCGGCCAGCTCCAGTGCTTCCTCCCAGGTGGCCTCCCGGAAATGGGGCAGCACTTCGTCGTAATCCACCAGGCCGCCCGGTTTGCGCCGCTTCCCGTTCGACGAGGTGGTTTCCGCGGACAGCGGCCCCTTCGGATAAGCGGAGTCCTTCCGGATCAGCGGCTTCGTGAGCCGCTGCGGGTGGGCGGCGTAATCGAAGCCGTACCGACCCTTCACGCACAGTCGCTCGTGGTTTACCGGGCTCGGGCGTCCGTCGGCGTAAACGACCCGATTCTCGGCTTCATCGACGTAGTACGTGATCGCGCAACCGACACCGCAATAGGGACATACGGAGTCTACGGCCTTGAGATCATTCGTTGCGGCAGCAACGGAGGCGGGGCCAGAATCGGCTCCGGCTTCCGGGTCGGCGTTCCCCCAGAGCGACGAGATCGTCAGAGCGCCGGTCGGACAGGCTTTCTCGCACTCTCCGCAGGAGACGCAGGTCGAGGCGCCCATCGGATCGTCGAGATCGAATCCGATCCTCGTGGCGTAGCCCTTTCCGGTCCGCCCGATGACGTTGTTCACCTGCACATCGTCGCAGGCGCGGATGCAGCGGTCGCAGAGGATGCACGCCTGGTGATCGACCCGGATCACCTTCGACGAGCCATCGATCGGCCTGCCGTTCCCGGCGGGGAAGCGATCGGGGTCGGCCCCGTACTCGGCCGCCAGCGCCCGCAGCTCGTCCCGCTCCGTCTTCCGGTCGTCGCCGCCGGCCTGCTCCGGATAATCGGCGAGCAGGAGCTCGACGAGACCCCTGCGCAGTCCCTCGATCTTCGGAGTCGAGGTGGCGACGCTCATCCCATCGGCGGCCTCGCGCGCGCAGGAGGCGGCGAGGCGCTTCTCGCCGACGTCCACCAGGCAGACGCGGCATACACCTGCCGGTGGCATCCGCGGATCGTGGCAGAGAACGGGAATCTCGATCCCGGCGGCCCTGGCGGCCTCCCAGATCGTCGATCCGACCGGCGCCTCGATCTCCCGTCCGTCGATCGTCAGCCGGACGGTTTCCGTCGGGGTGCTCACCTTCCTCATCCCTCTGACCTCCGGGGCGACACCGCCCATGTGATGAACGCTCCGAGCAACGCTGCGAGCAGGCCCACGTTCCGCAGCACCCAGCGAGAGAGTCCCGTTCCCCACTCGGCGACCGCGATCATCCCATCGAGCCCGATGACCGGCAGGACGAAGGCGGAGACCACCATCAACCCGCCCAGCAGTCGAAGTGCCGCCGGGGAGCGCGAAGAGCCGGCGACGCTCCACATGAGCACACCTATCAGCAGTCGGAGCCCGACCGCGATCCAGAACCCGGAGGGAGTGAGAAACAGGTCGGCGAAGGCCGGCAAGCTCCTGGGCCGAACTACGATCGCGGCGCCGAACAGGAGCACGATGACCCCGAATCCGGAGACGATCCACTGAGCGATCATGCGTCTCCCTCGCCGCTTCCGTCGGCCCCTGCGCCCGGCGCACCGGGGATCTCCTGCGGCCAGTGCTTCGCGGCCGAGACCAGCGGGTTGAGGACGACGTAGCCGAGGCCGCAGATCGAGGTTTCGACGAGCAGCGACTCCAGCGCCTCGATCGTCTGCCAGTCCAGCGGCGTGCCTTCGGCGATCGCCTGTTCCAGCAGCTGGACGGATTTCTGTGAGCCGTCGCGGCAGGGCACGCATTTTCCGCAGGATTCGTTGCGGAAGAAGCGCACCACGTTGGCCGCCAGGGGGAGCATCGGTGTCCCCTCTGCGACCACCACGAGGGCGCCGGAGCCCATCATGCTGCCCGCATCTCCCAGTGCCTGGAAGTCGATGGGGGTGCCGGCCATCTCGGCGGGAAGGAAATGCGAGGAGGCGCCTCCCGGCGCGAATCCCTTGAGCTCGCGCCCTTCGCTGACTCCGCCGGCCAGTTCGATCAGCTCCGAGACCGGTGTGCCCATCGGGATCTCGTAGACGCCCGGATGCTCCACGTGGCCGGAAACCGCGATCGCCTTGAGCCCGCCGCAGCCGTTCACGCCCTGGGCCTGCCACCACTCCGCCCCGCGCGCCGTGATGCAGACGGTCCAAGCGAAGGTCTCGACGTTGTTGATCAGAGTCGGCTGCCCGAACAGTCCTTTCTGCCCGGGAAAGGGAGGCTTGTTGCGGGGTTCGCCGCGTCGGTCCTCGAGTGCTTCGAGCAAGGCCGTCTCCTCGCCGAGGATATAGCCCCCGGGCGAGACGAAGATCTCGATGTCGAAGTCGAAGTCCGAGCCCTGGATCTTCTCTCCCAGCCAGCCCGCGTCCCGGGCGTACGCCAGCTCGAGCTCGAGAGCCTCGCGCGCCGCCTCGTACTCGTGCCGCAGGTAGATGATGCCTCGGGTCGCTCCCACCGTGAGTCCGCCGAGCAGCATTCCTTCCACCACCAGGTAGGGAAGCTGTTCCATGACGACCCGGTCCTTGAAGGTGCCCGGCTCGCTTTCGTCGGCATTGCAGACGACGTATTTGGGCGTCGCCCTCTCCCCGCGCACGATCTTCCATTTCAGGCCCGTGGGGAATCCCGCGCCGCCCATGCCCCGCAGCCCGCTCTCCTCGAGTCCGGCAATGACGCGCTGCAGCGACTCGTCGCGATCTTCGCTCTCCAGCACTCGCCGCAAAGTGGAGTACGCCGCCTCGCGGTCCCCGGCGTACGGGTCCGCTCTCCACGTGCGATCGGGAGCGCGCCAGGAAGGAAGGCCTCCGTTCTTCAGAAGCGCGGCGAGCGTTCCGGGGTCCGGGGCGTGCGCGGACCGCTCATTCACCCGAACGGCCGGGGCGAGCTCGCAGCAGCCGAGGCACGAGCTCTCGGTCACGGAAATGTCGCCGTCGTCGCCGATCGCTCGCCGAATGCGATCCGCCAGCCCGTCGGCACCGGCCAGGTGGCAGCTCATGTCGCGGCACACGTGAACCGTCGTCGCGGCGGGCGGGTCCGTCCGGAAGTGTGGATAGAAAGAGACGATCTCCTGCAGCCGATAGAGCGGCTCGCCGATCTGCCGGGCCAGCTCTCGCAGCGAATCGTCGTCGAGGTGGCCCTTCTCGGCCTGCAGCGCCTCGAGTTCGTGGATCAGAGACATCTACGCGCGCTCCCGTGTGCCGGAACCAGACCGTGCCGCAGTCGAACGCGGCCGCCCATTCAGAGCGGCCGTCGGGTCGTGAATGATAGACAACCCGGCGATGCCCGACAAACGTAGTCTCCGGGTGCGAGATCCCGCATGCCGGTGCGATCTTGCCATGATCCGTTTCCACTGCGCGGCTCGATCCGGGGCCGCCGACGAAACCGTTTCGCGACAGCCCGTGTCCGAATGGGTGAAGGACACGACGGGACCCGAACCTGGAAGCCATTGGACGAACACTCGCTGGTCCAGCGCGTGAAGGAAGGCGACCCCTCGGCGGAGCGGGCCCTGTACGACGCGCACGTGGACCGGGTCTTCCGGCTCGCATACCGGATGACGGGCGACGAGACACTCGCCCGGGACCTGACGCAGGACGCGTTCGTGCGGGCCTTCGACCGGATCGGAGGATTCCGGGAGGATGCGTCTCTCTCGACCTGGCTTCATTCGGTGACCACCTCGGTGGTGCTGAACGGGCTGCGGAAAGTGAGGCGGATCCGGGAGCGGGAAACGGAGCTGGACGACGCGAGAGGAGCCGCCAGCATGGAGAATCGATCGGAACCGGACCTGAGGGACCGTTTGCAGACCGCGATCTCCGAGCTCCCGGACGGATATCGGAAGGTGTTCGTGATGCACGACGTGGAAGGATACACACACCGGGAGATCGCCCGGGCGCTGGGCGTGGCGGAGGGCACTTCGAAGGCCCAGCTGTCGAGGGCGAGGGCGAAGCTGCGAGTGGAACTGGCCGACTATGCCGAGGAGTGGGTGGCATGAACGACGAACGCGGGGGAACCCGGGACGAACCCGAGGTGGAGGAGGCGTTCGTGGAGGCGCTGGGAGAGGCCGCGCGAAGGATGTACAACCCTCCGCCCGAGACGCCGACCGAGGAGATGTGGCAGGAGATCCGGGCCGTGCGGGACGAACGGCGAGAGGATGTGACAGCCATCGACTCCGCTTCGTCGCGTCGGGCCACGTTTCGACCGAAGCCCTGGTGGATCGGCGTGGCGGCGGCGCTCGTGATCGCTTTCGGGCTCGGTCGCATATCGGGCGGCCCCTTCGGACCGGCGGCCGGAGATGCTCCAGCCGTGGCCGATGCGGGATCGACACCGCCCGCCGACGTGGAACGAAGCTACACGGAGATGCTCCCGTACCGGTACGCCACGAATGATCTGATCGACCGCAGCGAGACGTTCCTGACGATGGTGCGGGAAGGCGGAGAGAGCGCGGAATCGGCGGCGGAGGTCAGGCGATGGGCTCGGCCGCTTCTCACCCGTACCCGGCTGCTGCTGGGCTCTCCGGCGGCGGAAGATCCGGAACTGCGGGGTCTGCTGAACGACCTCGAGATCGTACTCGTACAGATCAGCCAACTGCCGGATGCCGATTCCGAGGAACGGGAATGGATCGATGAAGGCCTGGACGACAGCCGGCTCCTGTTCCGACTTCGCGCGGCGTCCGCCGCGGACGGGTCGAATATGGTGCGCATGTAGATAATCGTGATGATGAGGGGATCGAGGAGGAGATGATGATGAATATGCAATCGAGGATTCGAGCCGGGTTTCCGGCTGCTGCGCTGGGGCTCGCCGGGCTGCTCATATCCGGCCTGATGCCCGGAGTGGGGGCGTCGGCCGGCGCACAGCCCGCACAGATCGCGGAGCCGCTGCCGATTCCGGCGCCGGGTTTCGGGACGGTCGGCCTCCCGGCGAGTTCGGACACGATCTACAAGGCGGCGCGACGCGCCTTGAACCAGGGACAGTACGAGCGAGCCGCCGAGCTGTTCTACCAGACCCGGACGGCCGAGCCGCAGTACGCGGCCGACGCGCTCTACTACGAGGCGCTCGCCTATTCGAAGCTCGGAGGGCGGAACAACTACCGGAGCGCCCTGCACTCGCTGCAGGATCAGCTCGAGAACTACCCGGACGCCGCCACGCACGAAGAGGCGAAATCGCTCGCGATCCGGGTGCAGGCGGAGCTCGCCCGCCTCGGCGATCCGAGAGCGGCCGAGGCCCTGCAGCGCGAAGCGGTACGGATGCAGGCGGAGATGGAACGCGAGGTCCAGAGAGAGCTCGCGCGTGCAGAACGGGACGCGGGGCGATCGCAGGCGGAGGTCGAGCGAGCCCAGCAGCAGATGAAACGTGAGCAGGAGGCCCGCTATCGGCAGCAGGAGGCCGAGCTCACGCGGGAACAGCTGGCCCAGATGCAGGCACAGGAAGCGGCGACGCGGGAGGCCGAGACGAAGATGTTCGCTCTCCAGGCCCTGATGGAATCGGACCCGGAGACCGCGATTCCGATTCTGGAGCAGATCCTGAGGACGCGCACGCAGGAGACGGCCATGCTCCGCCAGCAGGCCGTCTTCCTCGCTTCGCGTCTCGATGACGATCGAACCACCGATCTGATGCTGGACCTGCTGAAGAACGATCCGGACCCGGAGGTCCGGATGCATGCGGCGCACTGGCTCGCCCGGAGCAACGATCCGCGCGCAACGACCGCCCTGCTCTCCGCAGCGCAGAGTGGCGACAGCGAGATCCAGGAGGCGGCGGTCTTCGCCCTGGGCCAGATGCCCGGCCCGGAGTCCGGCGCCGCGTTGCGCGAAATCGCGGGTCGA
This sequence comes from Gemmatimonadota bacterium, assembly GCA_037382625.1. Taxonomy (GTDB): domain Bacteria; phylum Gemmatimonadota; class Gemmatimonadetes; order Palauibacterales; family Palauibacteraceae; genus Carthagonibacter. The sequence continues at coordinate 7,281 of JARRPS010000080.1, forward strand.
TCTCAGGTGGACCCCGAGGTGCGCGCGCTGGCGATTCACGGTCTGGCCCAGCAGCCTTCCGCCGAGAACACGCAGTATCTCATGGACCTGTTCGACAAGCTGCCGAAAGACGATTCGGAGGCCCGGGAGGCCACGTTGTTCGCCCTGTCGCAATCGCCGGCCGGGGTGGATCCCGACTTCCTCTACTCGGTCGCATCGGATCCGGGCGAGGACCCGCAGATCCGGGAGATGGCCCTGTTCGCGGCGGCGCGGAGTGGAAGCGTCACCCCCGCCCGACTCGGCCAGTTGTATCGGGACGCGGAAGACACGGAAATGAAGGAGCAGGTGATGTTCGCGCTCACTCAGAGCGAGGACCCGGCCGCGTTCGACGTGCTGCTGGAGATCGCCCGCACCGAGACCGATCCCGACCTGAGGCAGAACGCGGTCTTCTGGATCGGTCGATCCGATGACCCGCGAGCGAAGGCGTTGATGCTGGAGATCCTCGACCAGTAGAGGGACGCGGCAGACCGGACTCGACCCTCTCGCAGTCGAGCGGCCACCGGCGCTATCGTCCAGTCTCGACGAAGCACCGGTGGCCGCTCTGCACCATCAAGGGAGAGGGATCTTGACCTACCGGGACCTGGACACCCGGCTGAGGCGCTCGGCGTCGCTGCCAGCACGGTGGGCGCTCGACTGAAAGACCTCGAGGAGCGAGGGGTGATCCGCGGGTACCGCGCCGTGCTGGACTACGGTCGACTCGGCCTCGGACTCGTCGCGATGACTCGGATCAAAGCGCGAGGAGAAGCGCTGCCGAGGATCGTGAAGTCGTTGAGCGAGCATCCCAGTCTCACGCACGTCTACGAGATCACCGGTGAGTTCGACATCATGGTGATCGGCCGGTTCGCGAACGAGACGGAGATGAACCGCGAGATCAAGAGCATGCTCGGCCTGCCGGGCATCGAGGGCACGAATACCTCCGTCGTCCTCGACGCGCCGAAGGAATCTCTGGACGTCGAGCTTCGAGCAGAGTCGGAGTGAGCCGGATCGCGCGCTCGCTCGAGCAGCTCGAAACCGACGTCGTCGCCTGCCGCCGCTGTCCGCGCCTCGTGGAGTGGCGCGAGGAGGTGGCCCGGACGAAGCGTGCCTCGTACTCCGATGAGACCTACTGGGGACGACCCGTCCCCGGATTCGGTGATCCCCAGGCCTGGCTCCTGATCGTCGGCCTCGCGCCCGGCGCCCACGGCGCGAACCGCACGGGCCGGATGTTCACCGGCGACCGCTCGGGCGACTGGCTGTACGGTTCTCTCCATGCCGCCGGGCTGGCCTCGCAGGCCTCGTCAGAGGCTCGGGATGACGGGCTCGAGCTGAACGGCACGTGGATCACCGCCGTCGTCCGCTGCGCTCCGCCCGCCAATCGCCCCTCGTCCGCCGAACGGGATGCCTGCCTTCCGTGGCTCGAGGCCGAGTTCTCCCTGCTCTCTCCTGTGAGGGTGGTCGTGACGCTGGGCGGCTTCGCCTGGACGAACACCCTGCGCGTCCTCGATTCGCTCGGCGGAGTCGTCGGGCGCCCGCGACCCAAATTCGGTCACGGGGCAGAAACAGTTGTGGAGACAACGAACAGCGACGCGATCTCCGCGCCCGAATTGCGGCTCCTGGCGTCCTACCATCCGAGTCAACAGAACACCTTTACGGGACTGCTTACCCGCGAGATGCTGGGGCAAATATGGGATCGGGCGCGGCAACTCGGGTCGATCCAGCCGCCTCTCCGTACCTCCAGCGCTCCGAAGTAGACGCTACCCGGAATGTCGCCCGGGCGGTTCCAGCGTGCGCCGGGGGTGAGTGTGTCGGGCTCGGCGCCGTGCCGGCGCGTCTGCGCGATCAATCTCTCGACGGGTTCGGAAGCCGGCGCGGGCGGGGGCACCGGCCTGCGGTGGTTCACGTGGGTCTGGCCAGAGCCTAGTTCCCGCCGAAGCGTTCCACGATCGCCGCCTCGGCGGCCTCGTCCCAGGGGTCGTCGTCGATCGCCGGCTCCACCCGGTAGAGCCACGAAAGCCCTCGAGGGCCCGCGTATCCGTCAGGCTCGAGGAATATCGGATCGGTCATCACCTCGGGCAGGGACCGGAGCACGAAACCGTCGGCGACCAGCGCGTCGATGGCGGCTCCCGCGTGGTCCATGGCGAGCCGGTTGGCGTGCAGGAGCAGCACCTGACCCGTCTCGCGCCCGAACCGTTCCCGGGCGACGGCCCGGAAATGCCGGCCCGCTTCCACCAGGTGCTCGACGTACGCGTCGGCGATCTCCGTGGCGCGCAGGGAGTCCCCGCCGCGAACCGCCACGTCGTAGGCCCGCGCCAGCACCCATTCGGAGTTGTCGATCGTCACGTGCGCGTTCCGATAGCCCATCCGGGTCAGCGCCCGGGCGACCGAGTCGCGTACCTCGACCGTCGCGCCTTCGTGCAGCATCGGATACCGGAACCAGCGAATCGAGTCCCGGGTCAGCGCGTAGAGGCGGTCATGGCATTCGCGAACGTCGTCCAGCCAGTCGGCCGGATCGGTGCGATTGAGATCCAGGTGGTTGTACGAGTGGTTGCCGAGCTCGAAACCGGCCTCGCGCCAGCGGCGGATCGCCCCCCCGTCCGAAAGAAGGTTGCGGCAGGTGACGAGTCCGACGGCGGGCACGTCGCGGGCCGTGAGCTGACCGATCAGCCGATCGGTGCGCTCCAGCGCCGCCGCGCGACCGATTCCCTCGGTTCCCCCCGTCCAGGGCAGATCGTCGAAGGTGATCGCGAGGGGGACACCCTCGCTGAAGTCGAGGCCGGGCTCCTCGCAGCCCGCAGACAGCAGCGGTGCGAGAACCGCCACCAGCAGCGGCACCCAGCCCGCGAAGAGACTCGTGAACACCCTGCTGCGGATTCCGGGCTTTCCCCGACTCAATCCTTTCGACCGATCTCGAGCATCCGCTCCACCGCCACCAGCGCCTTCTGCCGAAGTTCCTCCTCGAGGTGGATCTCGTACTGGAGCTTCTGCAGCGAGGCGAGCGTCTTCTCGAGCGTGATCTTCTTCATGTGCGGACAGATCGTGCAGGGACGAACGAACTCGAGGTCCGGATGCGCCTCCATCACGTTGTCCGACATCGAGCACTCGGTGACCATGATCACGTGGTTCGACTTTGCCTCGTCCAGGTAGTCGATCATCGCGGTCGTGGAACCGACGAAATCCGAGACGTCGCACACCTCGGGCGAGCACTCGGGATGAGCGATCACCTCGATCCCCGGATACGGCGCACGGTACGCCTCGATCTCGTCCACCGTGAACTGCTCGTGAACCATGCAGCGGCCCTTCCAGACGATCACGTCGACGTCCGTCTCCTTGGCGACGTTCTGTCCGAGGTACTCGTCGGGAAGGAAGATCACCTTGTCCACGCCCAGCGACTCGACCACTGCCACGGCGTTGGCCGAGGTGCAGCAAATGTCCGACTCCGCCTTGATCGAGGCCGGCGTGTTCACGTAGGTGACGACGGGAACACCGGGGTAGCGCTCCTTCATCAGCCGCACGTCGGCCGCCGTAATGCTCTCCGACAACGAGCAGCCCGCTTCGAGGTCGGGGATCAGGACGGTCTTGGTGGGATTCAGGATCTTCGCGGTCTCGGCCATGAAATGGACGCCGCAGAAGACGATAATGTCCGCCTCGGCCTCCTTGGCGATGATCGACAGGCCGAGCGAGTCGCCCACGTAATCGCTGATCCCGTGGAAGATCTCGGGCACCATGTAGTTGTGCCCCAGGATGATCGCGTTCTTTTCCTTCTTCTGCCGGTTGATCTCGTAGATCAGCGGCGCGTGCATCTCCCACTCGAAGCGGGGCACGGAGTCCTTGATCTTCTCGTATATCGATTCGGTCGCCGCGGCGACCTCGGGAGTGAACTCCCGCATCTCGGGCATCTTCGCCTCCGGTCCGGGCGCCCGGGGGTCCTGCATTATTGGCTGACTACTACGATACGAGGATGACCGGGGTTCCGGCGAACCGACCGATACGAATGCACGCGGACCTGCCATGATGATCGCCCTGCCATGACCAGCGACAAGATCGCCGAGCGGATTCACGAACTGCGGGAGACGATCCGCTACAACGACTGGCTCTACTACGTGAAGGACGCGCCGGAGATTTCCGACGCGGAGTACGATCGGCTGTTCAAGGAGCTGCAGCGGCTCGAGGAGAAGCACCCGGAGCTCGCCAGCCCCGATTCTCCGACCCGGCGCGTGGGCGGGCAGCCCGCCGAGAAGTTTCCGACCGTCGAGCACCTGGCCCCGATGCTCAGCCTGGACTCGGACGCCTCGGCCGAGGCGGTGGCCCGGTTCGACGAACGGCTGCGCAAGGCGCTGCCCGACGATCGCGTGTCGTACGTGGTCGAGCCGAAGCTGGACGGGCTCTCCGTCGAGCTCGTCTACGAGAACGGCCTGCTGGTGCGGGCCTCGACACGGGGCGACGGGCGCAGGGGGGAGGGGATCACCGAGAACGTGAAGACGATCCGTTCCGTGCCGCTGAGGCTGAAGGGCGACGGGGCGGCTATTCCCGAGACGCTGGCCGTCCGGGGCGAGATCGTGCTCCGGGTGGACGGCTTCGAGGCGTTGAACGAGCGGCTGATCTCCGAGGGGAAGGAGCCCTTCGCCAATCCGCGCAACGCGGCGGCGGGATCGCTGCGGCAGCTGGACCCGACGATCACCGCCTCCCGGCCGCTCGAGGCGTACGTCTACGACGTGCTGTTCGCTTCCTCGCTCGATACGAAGACCCAGTGGGAGGTGCATGAGGCCCTGATCGCGTGGGGATTCCGGGTCAGCAATCGGGTCGCTCGGGCGGCGGACCTCGATGCGCTAGCCGAATACCACTCCGAGACGATGGAGCAACGGGACGATCTCCCGTTCGAGATCGACGGGGTCGTAATCAAACTGGACGACCTGCGCGCCCGGGACGAAGTGGGCTCGACCTCCCGCCACCCGCGCTGGGCGTTCGCATGGAAGTTCCCGCCGCGGGCGGAGATCACGAGGATCCTCTCGATTATCGCCAGTGTGGGCCGGACCGGCGTCGTCACTCCGGTCGCGATCATGCGGCCCGTCGAAATCGGCGGCGTGACGGTCAGCCGGGCCACGCTGCACAACCGGGAGGAGGTGGCGCGAAAGGATGTCCGCGAAGGCGACCTGGTGCGGGTGCAGCGGGCCGGTGACGTGATCCCCCAGGTCGTGGAACGGGTCCCCGAAGACGATCACGAGCGTGGCGACGAATTCCGGATGCCGGCGGAATGCCCCTCCTGCGGTACGGAGCTCGAGGAGCGTGGACCGTTTTCCGTCTGCCCGAACTCCTTCGGCTGCCCCGCCCAGCTCGTGGGCCGGATCCAGCACTTCGGATCGAGGAACGCGCTGGACATCGAGGGTCTGGGCGAGGAGACCGCCAAGCTGCTGGTCGAGCACGATCTGGTGAAGCGGGTGCCGGATCTCTTCGAGCTGACCGCCGACCAGCTAATGGAGCTCGAGGGCTTCGCCGAACTGTCGGCGAACAACCTGGTGGATGCGATCGATGCCGCCCGCAGCACGGAACTCGCCCGCTTCCTGTATGGGCTCGGCATCCCCGAGGTGGGCGTTGCCGTGGCCCGGGACCTGGCCCGCGCGTTCGGCTCGATGGAAGCCCTGCGCGCGGCCGACGAGGAAAGGCTCGAGCAGGTGGACGGTGTCGGGCCGATCATGGCGGGACGGATCGTGGAGTTCTTCGCCGAGCCCCACAACGCCGCGAACCTCGATCGACTCCTCTCGTTCATGCGGGAACTGCGGGCGCCGGAGCGCCCCGCCGAGGGAGGCCCGCTGGAAGGCAAGACCTTCGTGTTCACAGGCGGCCTCGATGCGATGAGCAGGAGCGATGCGAAGAAAAGAGTCGAGGCGCTCGGGGCGAAGGCCACCGGGTCGGTGAGCAAGAAGACGGATTACGTGGTAGCGGGCGAGGACCCGGGCTCGAAGCTGGAGAAGGCGGAGAAGCTGGGGCTGACGGTGCTGGACGAGAAAGCGTTCCTGGATATGCTGGCGGATCTGGAAGCGGAAGGGGAGACCGACTGATGGAAAATCTCGAGATCGCCGCCGCGCTCAAGGAGATGGCCACTCTGCTCGAAATCAAGGGTGAAGCAAACCCCTTCCGGATCCGCGCCTACCGAAACGCCGTTCGCACCATCGAGGAACACCCGGTGCCGATGCGGAAGCTCCTGGAGGAGGGCGAAGACCTTACCGAGCTGCCGGCGATCGGGAAGGACATGGCCTCGCACATCGCGGAGCTGGTGAACACGGGCCGGCTCTCGGAGCTGGAGGCCGTGGCCGAAGAGGTTCCACGCTCTCTCGTCGAGGTCACGCGCATCCCGAACGTGGGGCCCAGGAAGACGGCGAAGCTGTGGAAGGAACTCGGGGTCGAAACCGTTGCCGACCTGGCCGAGGCGGCGGCCGCGGGGAAGGTCGCCGGGCTCGAGGGCTTCGGGAAGAAGTCGGAGGAGAAGATCCTCGCGGCGGTCGAGAAATACCAGGAGCGCGAGGTCAGATTCCGGATCGACCAGGCCGACCAGCTGGTTCAGCCGCTGCTAGAGCACATGCGGACCGAAAAGCACGTCCAGCAGCTAGAGGTCGCGGGATCCTACCGACGCCGGAAAGAGACCGTCGGGGATATCGACCTGCTCGCGGTCGCCGACGATCCGAAGCCCGTGATGAAGCGGTTCACTGGCTGGAAGCAGGTCGACGACGTCGAGCAGGCGGGAGATACGCGGGGTACAGTGATTCTCAAGTCCGGTCTGCAGGTGGATCTCCGCATTCTCCCCGAGGAATCTTACGGCGCCGCGCTCGTCTATTTCACGGGCTCGAAGGAGCACAACATCGCGCTCCGGAAGCGCGCCCTGGAGCGGGGTCTCAGCGTCTCGGAATACGGGGTGTTCGAGCTGGCCGACGAGAAGTCGGAGGCGAAGGACATTCAGCGCGACGAGTCCTCGGAGGCAGAGGCCGAGGGCCGCATCAGCACCACGGGCCGCGAGCTCGGGAAGCGCGTGGCGGGCCGGACCGAGGAGG
>JARRPS010000081.1:0-7901 GCA_037382625.1 Gemmatimonadota bacterium
CCTTCTCTCGCCAACTGCCTTAGCACGTCCCAATCCATTACACAGTTCTGCATGGGTGGCGCGTTAAGCTGCTCGCAGATCTCATCGATGATTCTCAGTGCCTCTGCATGCTTTAACGATTTCAAAAAACCGTTTATGGTGCTTAGAGTATCCTTTCGATGGCCAGGGGTCACCAAGGGAAACTTGCCGACTGGAAGACTCAATTCAGTGGAAGAAGCTTGTTTTATTGCATAGTAAAGTTTATCCCACCAAAAAACCCTTTCTGGTTGCCCCGGAAAGGCCGTTGGTACGAACAAAATTACCGGGATTTTCAGCCGTTTTAAAACTGGCCAAGCATGATCAGCAAAATCACAATAGGCATCATCGAATGTAACCATTAGCGCCTTCGGCGGCAATGGTCGCCTGGACTGAGACACTTCTAGCAAGTCCGCCACAGAGAGTATCTGGTAATTCGCAGCGAGATAAGCCATTTGCCTTTCAAAGGCAAGTGGTGTTGCGCTGATGAGATTCGAGTCAAGGAAAGGATAGGTGTCAGGCTCAGCCACGCGATGGTAGGTCAGCACCCTGAGCAAATCAGGACGGGTGCCATCGTTTCGCTCGAGCGTTGAAACAAACCAGCCCAAAACAGGGCTATCCGCCAATAATGAAGTTATTTGCTTTCCGAGTCTTCTCACGTAATGCTACCCGCCCAAATGATCCTCAAGCTCGTTTCTTTTCGACTTCCCCGATCCCCAACGAAGTTTTGCCTTGCCGGCGATAAAAATCGATAATCAGATCTGAGATCTCTTTTATCACCACATCAACCGGCTTGGTTACATCTATTACAGCAGAATTTCCCACCTGTTTTTGCAGCCGCAGGTACTCCTGACGCCTTTCTTCAAGCAGATCGAGCGTGCCCTCGGGCTTGCGAGCATAAAGCACGCCCGCCGGAGCGTCCAGAAAAATCACAAAATCTGGACGAGGATAAAAGTTCTTCAGCAGAAATCCGTGGATGCGGCTGGTCATTGGACGGCTCGAGCCCTCAATGACAATATCGTGAAAGTAATAATCGTAGTAAAAGTGACGATCCAAGAGAACAATAAAACCGCGCCTGAGGTAATACCATACAACTGCTGGCCGGAACCATTCCTCAGCAACCTGATTAATTAGACGCACACTTGATTTCAATCCCCCCAACACTCGTATTAATAAGCTTTTGGGCCGTGGCTTGGATTTGGTGGAAGCGGTTGAGCCTGCCAGGTCCGGACGCCTGCCGAAGGCGCGTTTAATCTCCAACAAAAGACGCGTCGTTGGAAGAACCAAATTGCTGGATTCAAGATTTACGCCCATATAGATATATTTGGCCGGCACGGGGAGAATCTTTTCTATCTCTCGGCCTACCGTAGATTTTCCAGCTCCGTCTGGACCAGTCAGCGCAACGGTGAATACAGATTTGCTCATCGAAAATCGCTCAACAACGAATTCGTAGCCGTATAGAGCGATGGGATCGCGACGGGATACGGATGATAAACAGCGTAGGATTTCTTTCCCGCCAACACGCTTGAAAGCAGCTCTTTCTCAAGACTTCCGACTTGATCAATGAGAATGCTGGAAGCGCTGGGGAAAGCGAATCTGAATCTCGAATAATAAGAAAGGAAATCTGCTCGTTCATGTTGGAGCGAAAAGACCATCCGGTTGGCAATTTCCTCGGACTCGACCGTCTCCACGACGATTTCATCTGAGTCGTGACTTGCCAAAAAGAAAATCACATCTGGTGTGCCTTCGAGTGTGCAATATTCTTTCCCAAACAATTGCTCTGGAGGGAAATGCACGTAAAGTTGTCTCCGCAATATTGGCGTCACGCGTCTCATCAGATTAACCGGAGCAGATCCCTTTGCCATGCTACTCCTGGTTGATCCATCCACCGTTTTTAATATGAGCCCGAGAGCATGCAACCTGGCCTGGTCTCCACGCCCGACCTTCGACCGATAGACAGGCATTTCTTGAAGATGCCAATCCCATAATCGAATCGGTTCTGGTATGCCAAACATGCACTCCCCATCCCTAGTCAGGTATACCCACTCGTCTCCAACATAATGAGCACCTTGATTCACGCCGGGGCCGGAGAGATCAGACCGAAGGGGCTGGCCGGCCCCATCAGGAGCCCGAAGAAGAAGATCGAGACGACGCCCATCACGCCGAGGGCGAACGGCGTCAGCAACGACTCGGAGTCCCGTTGGACGAAGGCCACCAGCGCCTGATAGGCCGCCAGTATCCAGCCCCAGAACAGGATGGATCCGTCGAGGCTGCTCCAGAGTGAGATCGCCGTGTAGTAGGCAGGCGTCTCCCGACTTCCGACCCGCGCCACGTAGTCGACGCTGAAGTCGTGCGTCAGCAGGGCGATTTCCATCGTGACGAACGCGACCGTCATTGCGGCGAACATCAGGTAGGAGCCCCAGCGCGCGACCCGGAAGAGTGTCTCGCTTCGACGGAATCCTCCGATGATCCCCGAGACGGCGACCACGATCGCCGCCAGTAGAGCGACGATGATGCTTACGGACCCGATCATGCTGAGCATCGGGCCCCCTTACTCGTCGCCGGGCTTGACCAGGGACTCGTACATCTTCTTCGGGTCCTGTCCCTCGTGAGGCGCCTCGTACTCGTTCGAGTGCTTCACCATCACGTTCGTGGACTCGAAGGTGCCGTCGTTGCGGTACTGCCCCTCCATGATCACGCCCTGCCCCTCCTGGAACATCGCGGGCGGCGCGCCGGAGCTGTGCACCCGGATCTCCTGCAGGCTGTCCTGGACCACGAATCGCAGATCCATCGTCTCAGGGTTCCAGTCCATCGAACCGGGCTTTACCTGTCCGCCCAGACGGAGTGGCTGATCCACCACGTCGGCGCCACGTGCCAGAAGCTCGGACGGTGTGAGGAAGTAAACCACGTTCTCCTTGAGTCCGCCTGCGATCAGGAAGGCGATGGCTCCGACGATCGCGAGAACTCCGATACCTGCCCACATCTTTTTAGAACCGCTCATCAGTCGCTCGTCTCCGAATTTCAGGCGCCGGGGTCGCCGGCCGACCGGCCGGTTCCCGCGCTCGTCTGAGTCCATTCCGCCAGGGCACGAGTCGCCGCACCGAGGCGACGGTTCGTTCGCCAGGCGTACCAGACCAGGGTGACCCAGGTAAGCGTGTACCCGGCCACGATGAAACCAAGGTTATCCATTGTACGCCACACGCTGTTCGAGTTCCCCTTCCACCTTCGCGAGCCGGATCCGGCGCATCATCAGATAGACGTAAACGAGGGTGAACGCGAGCAGATTGAAGAGGAGCGTCCACAGAATCTCCGGCGATACCGAACGCGGGCTCGATGGCGGCTGGTGGAGGGTTCGCCACCAGATGACCGAGAGGTAGACGATCGGTACGTTCGCGAATCCGATGATCCCGACGATGGCCGCCCAGCGGGCCCGCTTGTCCGGATCGTCGGCGAAGCTCCGGATCGCCAGGTACCCGACGTAGATCGCGAGCATGATGGCCGTCGTGGTCAGGCGTGGGTCCCACGTCCACCAGACGCCCCAGGTCGGCTTCCCCCACATCGACCCGAGCGCGAGGGTGAGAACGGTGAACACGACCCCGATCTCCGCCGACGCGTGCGCGACCCGGTCCCACTTGAGATCCCGCTGGATGAGGTACAGGACGCTCATCAGAAAGACGATGAAGAAGGCCAGGAAGGCCAGCCAGGCTGCCGGAACGTGCACGTACATCAACCGCTGTACATCACCCTGCAACCGATCCGGCGATACGACGAAGAGGCCGACGAACGAGCCGACCAGCATCGTCACGAGGGCGGCGATACCGATGAGTCTCGCGGTGCCCGAGTTGCTTGTCACGATCATTCCTCCAGAGCGATCGGGAAGATCCAGGTGCTGATGACAAAGAAAATCACATCGAAGGCGATCAGAAGACGGATCCAGATGTCGGAGTCCTGCATCGGATCGCCGACGAGGATCAGCGTCGTGGCATTCACCGCGCCGAGCAGCATCGGGACCAGCGCGGGAAACAGGAGCAGCGGCAGCATCACTTCACGCGCCCTGAGGTTCACCGTCAACGCGGCGTAGAATGTGCCGACGATCGAGAATCCGATCGTTCCGAGCAGCGCGACGACCGCGAGCTCCCCGACGTGTGGCAGCATCTCGATCTGAAAGAGTACGGCGGCGGCGGGAAACAGCACGGCCTCCACGGCGAGAAGCACGATGATGTTGCCGAAGAGCTTCCCGAGAAAGATCGCCCGGGGGTCGCCCGGATAGACGCGAAGACCCTCGATGCCCCCGCTCGTCTCCTCGCTCTGATAGGTCCGGTTCAGCGAGAGAATCCCCGTGAAGGCGATGCCCACCCAGAGAAGTCCTCCGGAGACTTCGCGGAGCAACTCGGTGTCGGGGCCGAGGGCGAAGCTGAAGATGAACAGCACGAGCGCCGCGAAGAACACCATGGCGTTGAACGCCTGCTTGGTGCGGGCCTCGATCAGGAGGTCCTTCCACACGATCGCCCAGGACCGGCGCATCAGCTCCATTCAGGCCCGCTCCGCGCCGATGTCCTGCGCCGAGAGGTGCGACCGGGCGGCCGCGTCATGATCCATCGGCTCCAGTCGACCCTCTCGCAGGACCAGCGTCTGTTCCGCTGACCGCGTGGCCTCCCCCGCCTGGTGCGAGGCGATGATCACGGTCGTTCCCGCCGCCCGGAATTCCCGGACGAACTCATCGACCAGCGACATGCCCTGCAGGTCGAGACCCGCGTAGGGTTCGTCCAGGAGGGCCAGCTCGAGAGGACGGAGCCGGAGTTGCGCGAGGACGACCCGCTTGCGCATGCCCGTGGAAAAGGTGCGGACGCGCTGGTCGGCCACGCGTTCGAGCCCGACTCGTGCGAGCGCCGCTCGATAGCCCTCGGCGGATACCTCGAGACCGCACATACGGGCGGTGAATCGGAGGTTCTCTTCAGCCGAGAGATCGTCGTATATATATCCGCGGACCGTTACGAGCCCGACTCTCTCCCGTATCTGATCGGTTTCTTCTCGCAGATCGTAGCCGCAAACGGTGCCGCCGCCCCCGGACGGATGAAGCAAGGTCACGAGACACTTCAGCAGCGTGGTCTTTCCGGCCCCGTTGGGGCCGACCAGTGCCAGTGTCGTGCCTCGTTCGACGCGAAGGTCGATTCCGCGCAGAACTCTGTTCCAGCCAAACCGCTTCGAGAAGTCCTTCAGTTCGACAGCGGGGCTGATGTGGGACGAAAATGTAATGAGCGCCTCCTGGGCCCGACTACTGCTCCAACCGACGTGCCAGCTGGGTTCCGGTGTACTCGACGTACTGCCACGCCGGGTGGGCCGCCGGGAGCGTGCGTACGCGCGCCCAGTTGGTCGGCTCCGTAGGCATCGTTACCGGATCGTAGAGGGGCTCAATGTAAAGGACCGTACCGCCTCGGAACGGTCGGGCCCAGAACAACATCTTAATGTACTTGTCGGGCTCGCTCAGCGACCAGAGCGGAGCGGAGGGAAACACGTTCGGAACGTAGATCCACTCGCTCTCCATCGTCGCGGCGTTCGCCGTGTCTCCGGCGGTTCTCTGGTACGAACGGGGCGTGATCCCGTCTGCCCGCAAGGTCTCCCAGGCGGTCTGGATGACCGAGTCGGGTGGTGCGGCGATCAGGACCTCGATCGCGGAATCCGAGGGGCCGCGCGCGATTCCGGAAGACTGCGAGCCGCTCGAACAGGCCCCGACGATCAGCGGGGCGACGAAGAGCGACGATATGATCGCGGAGCGAGCGCGTATGGCCGACATCGGACTGCCTCCTCGAATCGGGTCCGACCCGGACGCGAATCGAACTCCAGAATTCTCGACCCGCCGGATCCGGGCTTCCTTCGGGCGTGAAATCCATCTCCCACCCGGTCGAAACCGGCCGGGAAGATACGTGCCCCGGAGCGCTACGGCCACCATTCTATCGAGGGTGCCATCGCTCGCATCGTCGCCGCCCGTCGATCTCGCATCCAGCCCTACGTGTCGGTATGTTCGCCCGCCGAAGCACCCGGTCCGCTTGTACCGGCCATGGGAATACGCCGCCCGATCGGGGCGGGACAGAAGGGGAGTCGAGCTTGGATCTCCAGGACATTCGAGAGCTGGCGCAGCCGAGCGAGTCGAAGGCGATGCTGCTCGTGCTCGACGGGCTCGGCGGACTGCCGGGAAAGCCCGGCGGGCCGACGGAGCTCGAAGCCGCCAACACACCGAACTTCGATGAACTGGCGACCCGGGGCGACCTCGGGCTGCACCTTCCGGTTGCCTCCGGAGTCACCCCGGGCAGCGGTCCCGGACACCTTTCGCTCTTCGGATACGACCCGCTGGTCTACCGAATAGGACGCGGAGTACTCGAGGCCCTGGGCATCGGGTTTGAGCTGCGGCCCGGCGATATCGCGGTCCGTGGAAACCTGTGTACGGTGGATGGCGCGGGCCGCGTGACCGATCGTCGGGCGGGACGGATCTCCACCGAGGAGGCGATCCCGATCGTGGAGGCGATGGACGCGATCGAGGTGCCGGGCGGCGAGGTCATCGTCCGGCCGGTGAAGGAACATCGGTTCCTGCTCGTCGTGCGTCCCGACCAGCCTTCGACGGCAGAGATCGAGGACACGGATCCGGGTCGACCGGGACTGGCGCCCCTCGATGTCGTAGAAAAGGAGGCTTCGGCCGCTCCGGCGGCCGCACTGGTCCGGAACTGGCTGGCCGAGTTGCCCGGCGTCCTCGGAGGCCGTGAGACCGCGAACATGGGATTGCTCAGAGGTTTCGCGCAGTTGCCTGACTGGCCCCTCTTCCCGGATGTGTTCGGCTGGCGCTCACTCGCGATCGCGGCGTACCCGATGTATCGGGGGGTGGCACGCCTCGTAGGCATGGACGCCATGGAAGTGCCCGATGGTCCGGACGCACTCGTGCCGGCGTTGCAGGCGGCTCGCGACGATTACGATTTCTTCTTCCTGCACGTCAAGGGAACGGACAAGGCCGGGGAGGACGGGAATTTCGACCGTAAGGTGGCCGTGATCGAAGCGGTCGATTCGGTTCTGCCGGCCTTACTGGAGGGAGGACCCCGTGCCGTGCTGGTTACCGGTGATCATTCGACCCCGTCGACGATGCGGGCACACTCGTGGCACCCGGTCCCGTTCCTGTTCACGGGCGGCCCGGGGCGGGGCGGCTCGGATGGAGTGAAATTCGGAGAGGCGGCCTGCCGGATGGGAACGATCGGCTCGATACGTGGCTGTGAGCTCATGCCGTTACTGGCGGCCCGGGCTGGACGGCTTACGAAGTTCGGGGCCTGACCCAACACGGATTGGAGCGGAGGAGAGATGCGTTGTCCGAAGTGTGGCAGTGAGGAGTCCGGGAAATTCTGTTCGAGCTGTGGCGCGAAGCTCGCTGTCAAGGGGCCACGCTGCAGGAAATGCGACTCGGTCCTCGAATCGGATGCCGTCTTCTGCGCCGAGTGCGGCACACCCACGGGGTTCAAGCCCGAGAAGCCGAAGACGGCCGTCCTCCCCTGGGTCTTCTCGGCACTCGCACTGGTCGCGTTCGCGGTGGCCATCGCCTTCTTCGTACGCGGACAGGCGGCGCCCCGCATCGGAGACATGGGAATGACCGGGGGACTGCCGGAGGCGGAGCAGGGGCAGGCGATGGGCGGAGCCGCCGGCGCGCCCTCGGGCGGGATGGCGGACCTGTCGCAGATGTCGCCGCGCCAGGCCGCGGATCGGCTCTTCGAGCGCGCGATGCGAGAAGAGGACGGCGGGGACACGGAGCGCGCGAAGTTCTTCGCGAACATGGCGGTGCAGGCGTACGGGCAGGTCCCGCCCGCCGAGATCGACCTGGATGCCCACTTTCATCTCGGTCTTCTGCAGCT
>JARRPS010000082.1:0-8414 GCA_037382625.1 Gemmatimonadota bacterium
GCCCCGTAATCGCTGGCCGCGACTCGGGCCACGAGCATGTCACACCGGTGGGTCAGACTCCGGCCCTCGCGGATCAGGTCCAGCGCCCGCTCCCTGTCCGATTCGACGAACACATCCCGCGTCAGGACGAATGACTGTTCGACGCCCTCGCGGATCGCCTGCAACTCCCCCACGTACTCGTCGGCGGGCAGCGGGAGCGGATGATACTGTCGCACCTCGGCCAGGTTCTTGGCGTAGTCTCCGATCCGCTCCACGTCCTTCACGAGGCTGACCAGGAGCAGACAGTAGGGAAGGGATGGGGAGGAGCCCGAAAGCGACAGATGCGCGATCACCTGCTTTCGGATTCTGCGCTCCAGCTTGTTCACCTGAATGTCTCTCTGGTACAGACTGTTGCTGTCTTCGGGCGACACGCCTCCGCCGAAATAGATCTCGCCGGCCTGGATCGTCATCTCGTACGTCAGGTTCAGCATCGCGGCGAAGTTCTTTCCCATCTCCTGCAGCGGCTGGTCGGATCGGAAGAGCGAGATCAGTTCCTTCAGCATGCGGTCCCCGGCTTCAGTTGAGGAAGTGGTTGAGCCCCGCGAAGAGCAGCGGAATCCCATAGAACAGACCGAGCACGTAGATCAGCGCCCATCTTCGCGATTCCACTGCGATGGAGGCCAGCTTCCTCGCGGCATTGAGCGGGATTTCCCGGATCCTCGGGATCGGATAGATCAGGAGAGTCGGGAGAGATTGAACAGAAAGTGAACGAGAGCGATCGTGATCCCCCATCGCGCGTTCGGGCCCGTCGCGGCGAGGGCGGCGAGGGCCGCCGTGATGGTCGTCCCGATGTTGGCTCCGATGGTGATCGGGAAGGCCTGCTCGAGGGTGATCAGGCCGGCTCCCGCGAGAGGCACGAGAAGCGACGTCGTGATCGAGCTCGACTGCACCATGACGGTGACCAGAATCCCGACCAGGATCGCGAACGCCGGCGCCTTGTAGAGGCCACGGGACACGATCGTTTCGACCCGGGCCTGCATGAAGCTCCGCATGGTCTTCACGAGCAGCATCAGGGCCAGGTAGATGAGGAGGCCTGAGACCAGAATCAGCGCAACGGCCGCCAGGCGATCGGTCGGCAGAATGGCCTGAAGCCCCTCCTTGATCGGTGCGACGGTCGCCTTCAGGGCTCCCTTCAACGGACTGTCGTATTCGACGCCGCCGATGCCCGTCAGCAGCCCGGAGAGCCAGGTCGCCGACTTCTGCAGGTAGCCGGTAGCCATCTCCAGCGGGAGAAATATGGCCACCGCCAGGAAGTTGAAGAAGTCGTGGCAGGTGGCGACGGCGAATGCCCGCTCGAACTCCTTGCGCCGTCCCATGTGAGCCATCGAGACGAGCGTGTTCGTGACGGTCGTCCCGATATTCGCGCCCATGACCATCGGGATGGCGTTGGCGAGCGGCAGGGGGTTCGCCGGCGCGGCCACCAGACCGACGATCAAGGAGGTGGAGACGGAGGAGCTCTGTACGAGCGTGGTCGCCAGAACCCCGACCATCAGGCCCATGAAGGGATTTTCGGTGGCTCGAAAGAAGGAGTCCAGCAGTCCGCTGCCGAGCGACTTGAATCCGTCTCCCAGGCCATTGACCCCGACGAGGAACACGAACAGGAGCAAAAGGACCACGCCCGCCCGCACGACCGGGTGGTCCTGGAGGCCGCGCGAGCGCGGGGCCGGCATTGTCGTCGTGTCGGTCAACCCGTTTTCACCGGAAGAGAGAAGTCCGGCATGCCTCCGAGTCGTCGTCGCCGAAAGTGATCCTCGATCAGCGTTCACGCAACGGGCGCTCAGAAAAGATCGATGCTCGGCCGCTCCCGGTTTCGATCGATCGAAGGAAGCCGGCACGACCGACTCGTAGATTGTCGAATTTCTCCGCAACCGGCCGCTGAAGAATCCCACGTCCAGAATGGCCTCTATTCACGGGCTTCGTGGGGAATTGGAACGGAAAGGCCGAATCGGGCTGTCGAAGGATTCGACAGATCGCAACGAGAGCATGGACCGGAAGGACCGATAGCGAATCTCGTAAATAGCTGTAAAACAATGAGTTACATTTATACGTCATCCTGACGGCGGGCGTGGCATCTCGCTTGCCACTCTCCGCAGCAACTGTCGGATCTGAACACCGTGCAACCGTAGGGCAGGCGCGGCTACCGGCGGAACTGTTTCAGAGGGGAGGAGACCATGCTAGCGGCAGCCTTTCTTGTGACCGTGGTCGTCGCGCTGGGGGGCTATCACCTCCTCGTCGAGCGACCCCGTCGCATTCAGCTGGAAGCGCAGCTGGGCGGCGTGCGCGCCGGACCGGTTCCACTCACGGACTGGGTGGCATCAGTTCCGGACGGAGTCTTCCTGCAGAACGGCTTCACGTGGAGCCGTGTCGTACCGGACGGTACGGTCGAAGTCGGGGTTCACCCGATGCTCCCGGGACTGATCGGGGATCAGACTCGGTATTCGCTCGCCGAAACGGGTCGGCACTTCGATCGCGGGGATCCGATCCTCGAGATCGGGACCGGAGAAAGGTCCGCCCGGGTAAGGGCGCCCCTCAGCGGAAGGATCACGGCGCGGAACCGATTCGTGTCCGGACCTCTCTCGAATCGTGAACCCGACTCGGTCGACACCGCCTGGCTCTACCGAATTCAGCCGGACGACCTCGCACAGGAGGTGCCCTCCTGGATGATCGGCACCCCCGCGACGGAATGGGCTCAGGATCGATATGGGCGCATCCGGGAATACCTGCAGCGAGCCGTGGCCGACGGAGAAGCAGGTCTGGCGCTCGCCGATGGGGGCGAGGTGCCGGTCGGGGCCCTGGCAGGCCTGGATGCCCGGGCCTGGTCGGAATTCGAGACTCGCTTTCTCACCAATTGACTTTCGGATGCGGGCGGAGCCCGGAGCGCACTGACGTGCTTCCAGATTCCGCCCTCTGTCCGGTACGCCCTGAGGGATAGGGGGGCCGTGATGAAGAGACGAGATGTCGTTCGGTCATTGTGTGTCCTCGGCGGGTCGGCGGCGATCGGCCGCGATCTGCGGGGTCATTCGAAGGTCGCGCGAGCGGCCACATCTCTGCCGGAGGCGACGATTGACCCTGCGGCTGAGCCCATGGCCGTCCTCGTCGATACGACGAAGTGCATGGGCTGCCGTATGTGCGAGCTCGCCTGCGCGAAGCAGAACGATCTTCCGGAGCCCGAACCGAAGGTAGACCTCAAGGTGCCGCGACGGACGGATGACACGCGCTTCACCGTCGTGAACCAGTACGAGACATCGAAGGGCACCGTCAACGTCAAGACACAGTGCTTCCACTGCCTGACGCCGGCCTGTGCCTCGGCCTGCCTGACTCAGGCCATGCACAAGACCTCCGAAGGCCCCGTCGTGTGGCGGGCGGACAAGTGCATGGGATGCCGCTATTGCATGGTGTCCTGCCCCTTCGACGTTCCGAAATTCGAGTACTTCAGCGCAAATCCGAGAATTCGGAAATGCCAGATGTGCTTCGCGCGCCTGGAGGAGGGTGAAGTCCCCGCGTGCGTGGCCGGCTGCCCGGCCGGAGCGACTCAATTCGGAACGAGGGCGGAGATGCTCGAGGAAGGGCATCGGAGAATCTGGTCGGAGCCCGACAAGTACGTCCACCGGATCTGGGGCGAAAACGAGGTGGGGGGGACGAGCTGGCTCTATCTCTCCTCGGCGCCCTTCGAAGAGATCGGATTGCGGACGGATGTGGGCGAAGAGCCCGTCCCCGCGTTGACGAAGGAATTTCTCTATGCCGTTCCTTTCGTGATCACCCTCGTTCCGCCCCTGCTGCTGGGCATCAGCGAAGCGACCCGTCGTTCGGGCGATGACGTGCGAGAGGAGGTGTAAGGTGGCGACGATCACTTCGCTTCAGACGCGCCCCTCCGAGGGCCTGCGTGGATTCGGCCGTTTCCTGCTGGGAGAGCTCAAGCCCAGGGGCCCCGTACTTACTCCATTCAACCTCGTGACAGGTGCCCTCATCCTCCTGACGATCGTTCTGTTGACGATTCGGTTCGCGGGGGGACTCGGTACGATCACGAATCTCTCTCAGGACGTTCCCTGGGGACTCTGGATCGGCTTCGACGTCGTCACCGGCGTCGCCCTGGCGGGTGGCGCGTACGTGATCACCTTCATGGTCTACATCCTGCGGCTGGAGAAGTATGAGCCTATCGTCCGCGTGACGGTGCTCAACGGGTTCCTGGCCTACGTGTTCTACGCCGGCGCGCTCTTGCTGGACCTGGGCCGACCCTGGAACGTGATCAATCCCATCATCGGCAATTCGTTCGGGGTGAGCTCAGTGCTCTTCCTCGTCGCGTGGCATTTTCTCCTGTACATGACGGCGGAACTGGTGGAGTTCTCGCCGGTCATCGCCGAATGGGCAGGTTGGCCGAAGCTCCGTAAACGGTTGCATGCTCTGACTCTGGGGGCCGTCGTACTCGGCATCACGCTTTCGACGCTGCACCAGTCGGGACTCGGAGCGCTCTACCTGATGGCCGAAACGAAGATTCACCCTCTGTGGTATTCCGAGTTCATCCCGATCCTGTTCCTCGTCTCGAGCATATTCGCCGGACTCTCTATGGTGATCTTCGAGGGAACGCTTACCCACAAGGTGTTCCGGGATCGACTCGGCCAGCCGATGCGGGAAGGACACGATGGAATCCTGGTCGGCCTCTCCCGGATCTGCGCCGGGACGATGTTCGCGTACCTCGGTGTCCAGGTAATCACTTTCGTGCACCAGGGCAGGGCGCCCTGGCTCGGCACGGGATGGGGAGCCTGGTACCTGCTGGAGATCCTCGGCCTGGTCGCTCTGCCGGCGGTTCTCTTCCTCGTGGGTGCCCGGAAAAAGGACACGACTCTCATCAAGGCGGCCGCGATCCTTACGCTCGTCGGGATCATCGTGAATCGTCTCAACGTAACCGTGATCGGCTTTCAATGGAATGCGCCCGTCCGGTACGTCCCATCCTGGCAGGAGATCGTGGTAACGCTGGGTGTGATCTCCGCAGAGATCTGGGTCTTCCGCTGGATCGTCAATCGTATGCCCGTGCTCGACTTCCACGTTCGTCCACGCGAACTGGCATCCAAGGACGCTTCCACCGCCTCGGCGGCGTGAACGGAAAGGACGCTTGACCATGTATGCCATGCTTCAGCCCGAGCTTTTCGGAACGAAGGGCATCGAATACATCATCGTCATCAGCTTCCTGCTGCTCCTGACGGTCGCCTGGCAGTTGATTCGAGCACCGGCAGGCGCCATGGCGGATGCCAGCGCCGAGAGTCGTGCCCACTGGAAGGACCTAATCCGGGGTGTCGCCTCTCCCAGCAGCGATGTCTTCTTTCACCCTGGGCACTCCTGGGCTCGACTGGCCGGAAGCGACGGCGAAGTCTTTGTCGGGTGGGACGACTTCGCCCGCCGGCTGATCGGCCCCCCCGACCGAATCGTGCTGCCGCCCGCGGGAACGGCTCTGCACGCCGGTGATCCGGCCTGGACGATCTCTGCCGGAGGAGTGGATCTGCCGATGGTCTCGCCCGTTGACGGCGAGGTCGTGCAACTCAACGAAAGGGTCCTTCACGAGCCCTCAGCGGCGAGTCGGGATCCGTATGGTGACGGGTGGTTGATGAAGATCCGAGTTCCTTCCGTCGAGCCCGTGCGCCGGAATCTCCTGAATGGTCCCCTGGCTCGTTCCTGGTCGGAGCTCGCGGAGAGATCGCTGCAAGGGCTTGCGGTCGGCGCGCCCGAGACGGCTCTGGGGGCCGTGCTGGCAGACGGCGGCGAACCTCGATTCGGACTCGCACGAACGCTGGCTCCGGAAGACTGGGAGCAGATCGTTCTCAGGTTCCTGCTCGTCGCTCCCGCGGACGCGGGCGAAGACGAGACCGTCCCGGCGTAGCGCGGAGCGGGCGAACGAATCGGCCGGTCAGCCCACCGGATGAGGGGGACCGATGAATCGAATCGAGTGCACGAACCGGAATCTCGAGCTTCCCTGCGTCTGGTCGCTTGCGGGCGTGTTGGGCATGCACCCATGTGATCGAGAGTACGACTGCGACAGCTGCGAACTGTATCATGCCCTTTCCGGCGGGCATGCGATCGACGACGAATCTTCGATTCGATGTCCGAATCTGTCCCAGATTCAGAAACGTCTCGAGGCGGATGTGGGACAGATCGTCTCGAACCTGATGTCCGGTTGTCGGCTGGACTTCGGTCGCTGGTACGGGGGAGATGGAGTGTGGGTCCGTCCGGCGGGGGAATCGACCGAGCTCGATGTAGGTCTGGTCGGTTGCGTCTGGAGGATTCTGGAGCCCGTCGAAGAGATCGTACCGCCGCGGACAGGCGTCAGCTTCGAGGCCGGCGAGACCTGCGGCTGGATGCTCCGATCGGAGCGCGCGATTCCGATACGCCTTCCGGTCGGAGGCACCGTCACGGAGGTGAACGGACCTCACGTAGCCGATATCGAGGAGTCCGGCCAGGTGGATGGCCGCGATAACTGGCTCTTCCGGGTTCGTTCGACGCTCGAGCCTCGCGAAGTGCCCCGGCTCTTTCGGGGAGAGGACGCACTGATCTGGCACCTGCGCCGCCTGCGGATTCTCAAGAGCCACATTCGAGGCGCTCTCGATGCGGACCGTCGCATGGTGGGTGCCGTCATGGCCGACGGCGGAGAGCCGCAAGCGAATCTGGAAAGAATCCTGGGGCCAGACCGATTCGCTGCAATGATCGACGCTCTGTTCTGAAGCGAATGGCGGCTCGGAAACCGCTACGAGCCGTCTCCCGCCCGGGATCCTGCGGCACGCAATCTGCTGCGATCGGATCTCGTTAGAGGACCCCGCTCCGCGCCGTTCTGACCCGGATGCGACCGGCCTCTACGAACGGCAGAGGATCCACATGGCCGACTCGTCATGGCCCGCGAGATTCCGCTCTTCTCTGAGTGCCCGCCTCTTCGTCGTGCTGCTGGGCGCCGTGCTGCTGATTCTGATCGGCAACCACCAGATCGCCAACTGGATCCGGACGCGTGTGGTCCAGGAGGAAGTGCTTTCCGGAGCGGAGCGGGCGAGCGCCTTCCTCGAGGGAAGCCTGCTCACGGAGATGGCAGAGAATAATCGTCCCCACATCCACGACGCGATCCGCAGGCTCGGCGAGGGCTCCGAGGTAGAGGGCGTCCGGATCTACAACAAGCGCGGAGAGATCACTTTCTCCTCCGATTCACTGGAGATCGGCGCCCGAGTGGACATGCAGGCGCAGGCATGCTTCGCCTGTCACGAGACGGACCTTCCCCTGTCTTCACCGAAGATGGAAGATCTCTCGAGGATTTACCGACACGAAGACGGCTATCGCGTTCTCCGCCTCATTACCCCGATTCGAAACCGTGAAGGATGCTCTGGTGGTTGCCATGCACACGGCTCCGGCGACACCGTGCTGGGGGTGCTGGACATCCAGATGTCGCTGGCAAATACGGATGCAGCGATGCTCCGCGCCGAGCGATCCAGCGTTGGGATCGGAGTGCTGATCGCACTGCTTCTGGGGACGGCCCTCGCCTTCATCGTGCACCGCGCCGTCCATCGACCGACGCGGCAGCTGATCCGCGGGACGGAAGCCCTGGCGGCCGGTGAGCTCGACGTGCGGATTCCGGTGGAGCGCAAGGACGAGCTCGGACAGCTGGCGGACTCCTTCAACCGGATGGCCGGGAGCCTCGAGCAGGCGCACGACGAGCTCAGGCAGTGGTCCGACACGCTGGCAGAGCGGGTACGGGACAAGACGCAGGAGCTGGCGGCCATTCACAAGCAGATGGTCCAGGTCGAGAAGACCTCGTCGCTGGGCAAGATGGCAGCGACGGTGGCCCACGAACTGAACAACCCGCTGTCCGGAATCCTGACCTGTTCCCGACTGGTCGCCCGAAAGCTGGAGAGGGCGATGCCCCCCGGTGAGGCGCGAAACGGCGCCCTGGAGAACCTGGAGCTCATCCGCTCGGAATCGATCCGCTGCGGGAACATCGTGCGGGACCTGCTCACCTACGCTCGAGAAGGCACGCACGAGCTCGCCCCGGCCCACCTTCACTCCCTCGTGTCGCACGCGAACAGTCTGATGGGCCACCACATGCAGCTCGCCTCGGTAGAGCTCGAGACGAATCTCGACCTCGAGAACGATGAGATCGTCTGCGATGGGGAACAGATCGTTCAGTCCCTTCTGGCCCTCATGATCAATGCTATCGAGGCGATGCCGGAGGGCGGGACTCTGACGCTTGCGACGAGGGCTGACCCGGACGACGACCGTTTCGTGCTTCTCAGCATCGCCGACACGGGGTCCGGGATTCCCCCGGAGGTCCGGGACCGCGTCTTTGATCCGTTCTTCAGCACGAAAAACGAGACAAAGGGCGTCGGACTCGGACTCGCCGTCGTGTT
>JARRPS010000083.1:0-7806 GCA_037382625.1 Gemmatimonadota bacterium
ACGGCCAGGATCGTCTCGCCGGGCACGAGATCGACGCCCGCGCCGTCCTCGTTCCCGTCGTCACCGCGCAGGTTGATCTTGATTCCGCTCTGCGCGCCGCTCGGGATGAACAGGTCCTGCGTGTTCTCGCCGGAGGCGAACATGTATCCGGCACCGAGCGTGACGTCCGCCGATTCCACGTGCAGCCGGAGCTGCAGGATCCGGATGGAAGCGTCCAGCTCGGCCGAAGCGAGCTCCGCCATCACGCCGTTCTGCAGTTCGAGCAGGTCGTAGGACCCGCCTTCGGAGTTCAGCAGGATCGGGGGACCGCCGGCCTGGATCGCCCAGACTTCGCCGATCTCCACGTTCGCCGACGCCAGGTACTCGGCCGGACCGTCCGTCAGCATCACCTTGAAGGTGGCCGGTGCGTCGGGGCCCGTGCTGTCGCCGCATCCGGCGACCGCCAGGCCGAGCGTCAGCGCCACGACCGCGGGTATCTTCGTCCATCGGAACATTCAGTACCGTCCTCGTTCGGGTATACGAACAATCGCACGCAGTACCGCGGGTGTTGCAAGTCCCGGTCCCGGTTTCCGGGGGCCAGGAGGTCGGGCTGGCAAGCGAAGCGTTACCACCTATATATATTGTAATTAAATCACTTAGGAGATGCAGCCGCGAGCCCTTCGGCTGGCTTCTGATTTCCGACCGTCGATTCACGATCGCGTCGAGTCGGAAAATCGTACCGAAGGCACGAACTATATGTTCGCCTCCGGCGAGAACACGCAGGACCTGTTCATTCCGAGCGGCGCGCAGACCGGAATCAAGATCAACCTGCGCGGTGACGACGGAAACGAGGACGGCGCGGGCGTCGATCTGGTTCCGGGCGAGACGATCCTGGCCGTCGTGGACATGGACGTCGAGCAGAACTTCGTGTTCACCGGCGACACCTCGGATCCTACGATGATGCCGGACGTGCTGTTCACGCCCCTGCTCCGGGCGACGGTGGAGGACGTGGCGGGCAGCATTTCGGGAACGATCACGTATGAGAGCGCGACGCCCGATGAGCCGGGCGAGTACGCCGACATCGACGCCGTTCTGGATCTGACGAGCTCCGACGTGCCGGTCGCG
The DNA here is from genome assembly GCA_037382625.1 of Gemmatimonadota bacterium. Taxonomy (GTDB): domain Bacteria; phylum Gemmatimonadota; class Gemmatimonadetes; order Palauibacterales; family Palauibacteraceae; genus Carthagonibacter. Next base: position 1,105 of record JARRPS010000083.1, read on the forward strand.
GAAATGGAGACCGAAACCGCTTCGGCGGTCGCCGATCCGGTGGACGGCACGTACACGATCTACTTCCTGTCGCCCGGCATCTATGACGTCTCAGCCAGCGCCAAGATCGACGACAGTGACTACACCGACGGCCCGACCTCCGTGCCGGTTGACGATGGCGAGGACGTGACGGGCGTGGACTTCACTCTGTAGGAATGGCGCAAGCCGGCCCCCGGGCCATTCCTGCGGGAGCGCGTCGGGCGACATGGGGTCGTCCGGCGCGCTTTTCCTTTCGGTGGGTCCGATCCTACCTTGCGGGGTCGGCGGTCGGCCGGAGACCCGATCGGGCCCCGTTCTGCGAGGCGATCATGCGGCACGAGCATCGAAGGTGGAATCCCGACAGGCGGACCCTGCCGTGACGTCGGAGGCCGCCCTTCTCCTCGCCGCTCTGTTCTTCGCGCACTTCGTCGGCGATTACACGCCGCTGGCCAATGCCCGCATGCAGGATGCGAAAGCGGTGGGCACGCCGGTGGGGCCGATCGCGGGACATGCGCTCATCCATGCCCTGCTCGCCACGGTCGCCGTGGTGATGGTCGCGCGGCCCGGTCTGGGTCCGGTTGCGATCGCGGCCGCCGTCGTGTTCGGGACGCACCTGGCGATCGACGTGCTGCGCGGGCGGATGGGAGCCCGGCAACCGGAACTGTCGAATCCGGAGCGGCAGGCGTTCTGGACCGCGCTCGGATTCGACCAGTTGCTGCACGGGCTGGTCCTGATCGGGGTCGCCTGGCTGGTGCTCCGGCCGGCCGGCTAATTCACCTCGAGGAATCCGCAGGGGCAGACCTCCACGCACTTCCCGCACTCCTGGCACTGCTCGAGAGTGAGCGTGAAGTAGATACCGGGCCCGACTTCCTCGAGCTTCGTGAAACAACCCGAGGTGCAGAACATCTCGCACTGGCTGCAGCCGAAGCAGGAGCCGCAGGAGAAGCAGCGGTTCGTCTCCGCGAGAAACTGCTCCTCGGTGATGCTCCCGGTGACCTCCGACATCGGAGCCGCGAGGCGCGCCTCCGGGGTCAGCCGCGCCGGCCGCGCCGGTGCGCGCGTCTCGTGAAACTCCATGATGATCTCGTCGGGTCCTACGAGCCGCCGGCCGTTCTCCGGTGCCTCGGGAACCGGGTACCCCCGGAACCGCGCGTGCAGGGACTCGGCGGCGTGCCGGCCCTGGACGATCGCCATTCCGGCGATCCCGAGGCCGAGCGCGTCTCCGCCCGCCCAGATCCCGTCTCCGACGGCGCCGCCGTTGCCGGCGAGGAACCAGCCGCCGTCCTGGTCCAGGTCCTCGAAGCCGCGGATGTCGGGCGCCTGAGAGACCGCCGCGATCACGGCGCTCACCGGAAGCTCGAACTCCGACCCGGGGATCGGCACCGGTCGCCGCCGACCGGAGTCGTCCGGCGCGCCCAGCTCCATCCGCTGTGCGATCAGGGTCGCGAGGGTCCCGTCCGCCTGCCGCTCGAGGCGGACCGGGCTCGCGAGCAGCACGAGCTCCACGCCCTCCTCCAGCGCGTCGTCGATCTCGTGCTCGATCGCCGGCATCTCCGTGCGCGAGCGACGGTAGAGGATCGTCACGTCCGCCCCGCGCCGCCGGGCGGCCCGGGCGGCATCGATCGCCGTGTTGCCGCCGCCGATCACGGCCACCCGAGGCCCGACCTCGACCCTCTCGCCCCGGTTCACGTGCCCCAGGAATTCCGTGCCGGTCCAGACACCCGGACCACCCTCACCCGGAATCCCGAGGCCCCGTCCGGCCTGGGCCCCGATGCCCAGGTACAGGGCCGCATGACGTTGCCTGAGCTCGGCCAGGGTCACGTCGCGTCCCACGGCGGTCTCCAGCTCGATTTCCACGCCGAGCCGTTCGATCTTCTCGATCTCCGCCTCCAGGATGGCGGGCGGAAGGCGGTAGTCGGGGATGCCGTAGCGAAGCATGCCGCCCGCCTTCTCGCGACCCTCGTAGACGGTGACCCGGTAGCCGCGGCGCGCCATCTGGTAGGCGAACGACAGTCCCGAGGGACCGGCTCCGACCACGCCGACCCACTCGGGGCCCGCCTCGCCGTCGATGGTCGGCAGCGGAATATCCGTCTCGATCGCCCAGTCGCCGAGGAAACGCTCCATCGCGTTGATCGCCAGCGGCTCGTCATGCTCGGCCCGGTTGCAGTGCGACTCGCAGGGGTGCGGACAGACACGCCCGAGCACGCTCGGGAAGGGGTTCACGTCGGTGATCATCCGCCACGCCCGCTCGTACGCCTGCTCCTTCGTCAGCCCGAGCTTGTCGCGCTGGGCCACGGTGCCGATCCAGCCCCGGATGTCCCCGCAGTTGGGACAGCCCGCCTGGCAGGGTGCCTGCTTTTCGACCTGGCCAGGCCGATAGGCGGGGGTGAGGCGCTGCCCGACGAACCCTGGCTCTTTCATCCGGGACGACTCGCTTTCACTCATCAGACGGCGCTCCGGCGTGGGCGAGTCCGGCGTTGAGATCCCGAATTCTCCCGGACATCGTCTGCAGGAGATTCACCGCCAGCAGCGGGTCCTCCTTGATGCGGCGGAGAAGCGTCTTCTTGTCGATCTTCAGGACCCGCGCATCGACGAGGGCCCGCACGGTTGCCGAGCGCACCTCTCGCTCGAACAGTGCCATCTCACCGAAGAAGTCCCCGGTCTCGAGAATCGCGAGACGCTGTTCGCCCCCCTCAACCGTCTGAACGACTTCGACCTGGCCGGACTGGACAACGTACATGCAGTCGCCGGTCTCGCCCTGCTGGATGATCGTCTCGCCCCCGTAGTAGTTCGTACCGAGGACTCCCTCCCGCATCGTCAGGCCGCCTTTCCATTGCCGGCCGACGGCCGGACCCCGTGCGCCAGGTTCCAGACCAGGCTGCCGATGAACCCCGGGTGCAGGGTGCTGGCGAAGATCGCCTTATACGGAGCGCTGCCCGTGAACATGTTCCACAAAACCGAGCTCATGTGCGGCGTCTTCTCCTGTTCCTGTTCGAGGCTGGTCATGCGGAGGATCGCCCGGCGCGAGATCTTCGAGTGCTTGAACAAGGTCGTGACCCCGAAAATCACCTTTCCGATCGCATTGTCCGAGGAGATCGCCTTACAGGCCGGCCAGTAGTTCTCCTCGAACGATTCCGCAGACACGCCCTGGAACACCGCCGTCGTCGCCGCCGCCTTCGCCGTGCGGTAGGCCGCGCCGATCCCGTCCTTGTACAGCCGCGTCACGCCGCTGTCGCCGATCATCACCACCCGATCGCCGTAGGGCCGCTTCGTCGCTCCCATGTTGATCAGCGGCGAGCAACTGCACACGACCGGCTTTTCGTCGGTCGGAAAGCACCGGCGAACCGTCGGGTCGTTCAGGAACGCATGCACCAGCTCCTGGTCGAGCTCGTCTCCCAGCATCACCATGGTGACGAACTCGCCCTTCGGGATCAGCGCCGCGAACTCGAGGCGGGGGATGCTGAGCAGGAACACGTGCATCGCGTTCCCCATGATCTCGTGCACGCCCTCCTGGCCCACCTTGAACTCGCAGATGTAGGTGCGCGTCGTCTTCGGAGGCGCGACGCCCGAAGGCGAGTCCTTCAGCATCCCGATGAAGTTGCTGTTCACGCCCGCCGAGACGCAGACGAGATCGTAGACGGATGCGTGGCCGTCGTTCTCGGTCAGCCGCGGTTTTCCGTCCTCCCACTCGACGGCGGTGACGAGCTTGTGTCGGACGCGGGCTCCCCTCTCCGTCGCGATCTCCTGCAGGTAGCCGTCGAAACTGTCCCACTGCAGGTCGCCCCCGCCGCGGGGACCGTTACCGCGGTAGAGCGCCGCGATACGCGACTCCTTCGCGGGGCTCTGGATCGCGACGCTGCCCACGTCCATGTGGACGACGTAGGACTCGATGCCCCGCTGTACGACCTCGGCGGGCAGGTTGATGCCCTCCGCCGCGAGAATCTGGACCAGCGACTCGGAAACGATGCCGCCGCAATGATTGCATCCGGAGGGTCCGCCTCGGGTGAAGAAGCGGGGCTCGAAGATATCCACCTCGACATCGAGGTCGATCTCCTCGGCCATCTTGAGGAGGAAGTAGGCGAAGAACGAACCCGCCGGACCGCCTCCGACCACGGCGACGCGCGAGCCGTCCTGCAGTGTCAGATTCGTTCCCTCGCTCAAGGGGATGGAGGTGAACGAATCGGCGACGGACCGCTGGGAGAAAAGACTCATCGGCGTATCCTTGCGCCCCGGTGTGGTAATAGCACCTGAATAGTAGGAATCTGCAGCTCGAAAGTCCAATGCATAACTGGACTTTCGAGTGCCTGCCGCCCGGGTGTCGCGGGGACGCCTGCAAGATCGTAACATCGAACACGGCCCGGTCCGTCCGCCACGGACCGCCGGAGGCCGCTCGCCACCCCCAGGGGCAGGGGAATGGAACGAAAACTCGCCGCGATCTTCGCGCTGGACATGGTCTCGTTCTCGCGCCTGATGGAGGCAGACGAGAAGGGGACCCTGTCACGTCACCAGTCCCACATCCGGGAGCTCCTCGAGCCGACGATCACGGCGCATCACGGGCACGTCGTCAAGGGCACGGGTGACGGGCTGCTGGTGGAGTTCGCGAGCGCCGTGGATGCCGTCGAAGCGGCTGCCGAGATCCAGCGAGCCATGCCGGCCCGCGAGAAGTCTGTGCCCGACGACCGCCGGATCCTGTATCGAATCGGGATCAACGTCGGCGACATCGTGGTCGAGGACGGAGATATCTACGGAGACGGCGTGAATGTCGCCGCCCGGATCGAGTCGCTCGCCGAGCCCGGATCCGTCTACATTTCCGAGAGCGCATTCAACCAGGTCAAGAAGAAAGTCCAGCTCGGGTTTGCAGACCTCGGCCGGCACGAGGTCAAGAACATCGAGGAGCCGGTCCGCGTCTACGAGGTGCTTCTCGACCCCTCGCTCGCCGGGACGATGCCGGGAAGGAAACGGCGCCGGAGAAAGATCTCGAAAGAGATGCTGGCTGCGGCGATCGTGATCGTGGTGCTGGGCGGCGGCTTCGCGATCCGCGACTTCGTGATGCGGGACACCACGCGCCGGGACGCGCGCGCGACCCGGGCTTCGGCGCTCGAGCAGCTCGCCGAGACGGAGGACCCGCGACGGATCGCGGTTCTCTACTTCGAGCCGCGGAGTCCCCAGGAGGAGGTTCCGTATCTCGCGGCCGGTCTCACGGAGACGTTGATCACGGAACTCGGCACCGTCCCGGCACTCACGGTGACTTCCCGAAACGGCTCCGCGATGTTTCGGGGAAAGGTCGTGCCTGCTGACAGCATCGGGCGCGCACTGAAGGTCGGAACGCTGGTGGACGGTACGGTGGCGCTTTCGGACGACCGTATCCGGGTCAACGTGTCGTTCGTCAATGCGGAAACGGGAGAGTCTTTCGGACGCACGCTCGTCGAGCGTCCGCGAGCGGAGCTGTTCGAACTGCAGGACGACCTTGCGAAGGAAGTGGCGGCGTTCCTGCGCGAGCGGCTCGGTGAGGAGGTCGAGCTGATCGAACGGAGCGCAGCAGCCGCCGAGAACGTCGAGGCGTGGGAGCTCATGCAGCGGGCTCGGTCGCTCAGCGACCAGGCAGACGAGCTCGCGGCCGCGGGCGACACCGATGGAGCGTGGGAGCGATTGGGCCAGGCGGATTCGGTACTCGCGCTGGCCGAATACGTGTCGCCCGAATGGGTGGAGCCCACGATCCGTCGCGGCTGGATCGCCTACTGGCGGGCGCGCTGGAAGGGCGTCTCCCAGCCGGAACTCGGCGAGCCGTGGGTCAAATCCGGGCTGGAACTCGCGAATGTGGCGCTTCGTCTGGAGCCCGAGAATGCCGATGCTCTCGCGCTGAAGGGCTGCCTCGAACACTGGCAGTGGGCCGTCGACCTGGTGCCGGACCCGGAGGCGTCGGACGCGCTCCTCGAGCAGGCGGAGGCCGATCTTCGCGCCGCCGTCGCCGAGGACCCGTCGCAGGCGATTGCCTGGGCGTTGCTCAGTCATCTCATGCTCGCGCGGGGAAAGACGGCCGAGGGCAACATGGCGGCGCAACGTGCGTTCGAGGCCGACGCCTACCTCCGCAACGTGGACACGATCCTGTGGCGGTTGTTCACGACGTCGTACGATCTCCAGGCGACCCGGGACGCGGAGCGCTGGTGCCGGGAACTCGGGCGCCGGGCGCCGAACGACGATCGCTTCCCGGAGTGCCGGCTGTGGCTGATGACGATGGATGGTGTGGAGGCGAACGTGGATTCCGCGTGGGCCCTGGCGGCAGAGTACAAGAAACTGCGCAGCCCCGAGACCGCCGAGTTCGACCGTCGCTGGTCAGGGATGGCCGTGGCCGCCGTGCTTGCCCGTGCCGGATTGGCCGACAGTGCCCGGCACGTCGCGGAGGCCTCGCGCGGGAATCCCACCGTCGACCCGATCAAGGATCTCGTTTACGTCGAGGCGTTCGTCCGCACGTTGCTCGGTGACGAAGAAGAGGCGGTCGACCTGCTGGCCGAGTACCTCGCCGTGGCCGGGAAGACCCCGGACGAGATCGACCACTGGTGGTTCCAGTCGCTCAAGGAACTGCCGCGCTACCGGACGCTCAGGGGATCGTAGGGCCCCATAGGTTTCTCCAGAAGAAGGGGAGGCAGGCTCTTCGGCCCGCCTCCCCCTTTCCCTTTCCGACTG
>JARRPS010000084.1:0-7699 GCA_037382625.1 Gemmatimonadota bacterium
TATAGTCGGGTAACAGATCGAGTAACACCGACAGGGGAAGCGCCCGGCCGGTCCGGAACCGGGCGCCGCCCTGTCAGGGTTGGACTTCACTCGCTGTGCTCACTTGTCTCCGATCGGCGTGAACTTGATCCGGAGCTGGTCGGAGTTGGTGCCTGCCCGCTCGTGATAGTCGAGCTTGAAGAGGTTCCCGTCCCGGTCCTCCACGACTCCGGTTCCGCTCTGCACGCGGCGCGCGAGCTCGCCGTCGAGGAACTCCCGGTGGACGACGAATTTCGCCGTGCCTTTGTACACCCAGGAGTCCATGACCCACGGGCAGACCTCCGTGTCCCAGTCGTACTCCGACTGGTCGTAGATCAGGTGGTCCATGAAGTACACGTCGTGCTCGCCCTGCAGCAGCCAGGTCGTCAGCACGCCGTCGCGCGTCTCCCTTTGCTTCTGCTGGACGTCCCACGGTTCCATCAGCGCGGGATCGGGATACGTGAGCGTGCACCCGGCGTAGCCCTCCCACACGTCGTACGTGACGAGAAGCCACCGCTTCTCCATGTCCACGGAGTAGTTGAACGTGTAGGGTTCGGCATATCGTTCAATCCCCGAATTGCCCGGGCTCGCCGGCCCATTCATGAAATTGAACTCCGGCACCGTCGCGACAGGCTGCTCGACGGGCTCGGTGGGGGTGTCCTGGCACGCGGCTGCGAGCAGCGCGGCGCAGGCGAGGACGAGGGGGATGCGGGCACGCATGTGGCACCTCCTTGCCGGGGTGGCTGCCCGACCAACCCTGCGGTTCCCCCCGGCATGAGGAGGAATCCACAGGGCCGGCCAAGCGGAACGATGCTGCTGCTTGTAACCGTACAGTACAAGCATCACCCGAGTGTCACGGGACTCTCACCTGCAACTGTACGGGTCAGCGCTCGTCGAGGAGGGAGGGTCTGACGAGCGGCTGCGTATGCGGGGCCGCAGTCTCAGGAATGCTAATTTCCGAGGCACTTCGTGACAATCCTTGCGCCGCGAGAAGCGAAGCGCCCGGCCGGCCGCCGCAGGCATTCGAGAAGGGGGCAGCCTGCGCGACTACCGGCGCCTGCGATACGACTGGTTGACCTGCGCCTACGCGGCTGACCCAGGATGCCAGCGGCTAATCCACCGGGATGTCCTTGAGGATGTTTTCGCTGTGCCCCCCTAGCCCTCTCCGAACCGGCAACAGTGGCGCGGCCGCACCAGAAAGAGACTGCCGCCGGTTACCAGCTGCGCCGGTTGCGCCCACCGGGGTAGCGCCAGTGCTGCAAGACACCAACAAGAGCCTGTTACCTGTTCCGTCACCCGCAGTACGTAGCCGGGGAGCTCACCTGCGTCTCGCGCAGGAGGCAGGGAGCGTCTGGCAGGAGCATTGGCCACCACAGTGACAGCAGCAGTGCCCTGTCACTGTTTCTGTCACTGTTGGCACAGTCGCAAAAAGCGGCTCTGCCGTAACTACCGACAGAGCCGCTTTTCACCTCAGGCGGGGCGCCGGGATTTGTCGTCGTGACGTCCGTGGGCGAAGCCCATGGACGCACCCGGGACCTCCTGGCGTCGAGCCGCAGGCGAGACCCTGAGCAGGCGCAGCCTGCGAAGCACCCCATACCGATTCCGGGCGCTGACGGGCGCTGACCAGCGCTGGTTTGTGCGGGTATTGGGGTGGGTACCGATGGCCAGCAGCAGCCCGCAACAGTGGGCGCTGTCACTGACGCTGACACTGTTCCGTCTCGCGCCACTGGGAGCTGTCTGCTCCGTGATCCCCAGCTCGCGCACGAACTCGGCAACCGTCGCTCCCTCGGCAGAGCGCACTTCCGCCTGCCTGAGCTTGCCGATGATCTGTTCAGGCGTGTACCGCTTATGCCCCATCCGATACCCCCTGTTCTCGTGTCCCCACCGATCCCTAAACTAACTCTCGGATCGGTGTCGTTTCAGGGGGCCAGGGCACCTGGATGCAATACAGGCGTCATCGGGACCCTGATCCTCCAGCGGACCGAAGTCTCGTGACGACGCAGGGGCCGGGAACCGCATAAAGGAGCATCAGGTGAGACGCGCAGCCGCAACCACCCTCCTGATCCTCGGCATCGCCCTTGTCGTCATCTGTGGGGCGACCGTTTACTTCGGACGAGCCCTGCTGGACCGGGATGCTTTCGCCGCTCGGCTCGTTGCCGCACTCGACCGACCGCACGCCTCGGCATTCGTCGCCAAACAGATCACCGATCGACTCGTGGCCGCGAAGCCGGACCTGATCGGAGTCCGGCCGCTGATCATCTCGATCTCCGAAAGCACGGTGCGTTCGAATGCGTTCGAGGCCCTGGCGCTGCGGGGGGCCCGGAATGCCCATCATCTGGTGGTTTCCGAGGGTGCCGAGCAGCTCCTGCTGTCCATCCCCGACGTGCACATTCTGCTCCGTGGCGCTCTCGCCGCCGTCGACCCGGAAATCGCCCGGAGTCTGCCCGATGAGGAACAGCCGATCATCGAGACCCGTCCATCGGCCAATGTCGCAGGGCTTGTCGTGACACTCTTACGAGACGCTGCCGCCTTACGCCTGCTCGCGCGGATCGGACTCGTCGTCGGGATCCTGCTGGTGATTGCTGGCGTCACATTCGCTCCTGCGAGGCGGCAGGCGCTCCTCAACGTCGGCATCGCCATGCTCACAGTCGCGGCGATCCTGGCGCTGATCGTTCCTCTCGGCCACTCCCTCGTCACGAACGCGGTCGCGGAGGCCTCGCTCAGCGGAGCTCTCGGGGATGTCTGGATCGCGTTCGCCGGAGAGCTCGGCTCGTGGTCGATCGGTCTCGCCCTCGTGGCTCTGACTTTAGTGGCTGCGGCGACGGCCTCACGGGAGAACCGGAGCCTGCTCGAGCGTCCCTGGCGAGAGTTGCGGTCGGTCATTCATCGACGATCCACCCGGGGGCGAGAGGCTCTTCGGATCTTGCTTCTCATCATTCTGGCGGTCCTGGCCATCGTCGAACCGATCGAGACGCTCGCGGCGGCAATGGTCGTCGCGGGGGGTCTGGTCTTCCTCGGGGCAGTCGGTGCTTTGGTCAACCTCGTGGCGCCACGCAGCGGGAATCCGGGGCACGGATCCGATCCGCTCCACCTGAATCCGGCCCTCTCCATCGGCATTGGCTGCGTCATCGCCGTCGTCGTCCTGCTGGGCGGGAGTTCCGCGGCACTCCGGGTCCGGCCGCCGCTCGATCGCTACGTGTCCGGGGCGGCAATGGAGTGCAATGGTGACGAGAGACTGTGCGGGAGACGGCTCGACGAGATCACGCTTGCGGGCGCGCACAATGCTATGGGATCGGCCGAGGATGTGCGCTGGATGTTCCCGAACCAGGACGAGAGCATCCCGGGGCTGCTCAGGCTGGGGATTCGGGCCTTCATGCTGGACGTCTGGTACGGAAATGCCGTCGACGAAACGGTGAAGACCGCTTTCGAGAGCGAGGAGCAGAGAAAGAAGTTCGAGGATGTGATTGGTCCAGAGGCTTTCGCCGCAGCCATGCGGATTCGCGACCGTCTCATCGGCGAAGGCGAACCAACTGGCATGTACATGTGCCACGGCTTCTGCGAGATCGGAGCCGTGCCGTTCGACTCGGCGCTGACCTCGTTCAAGACCTTCCTGGTGGAGAACCCGAACGAAGTGCTTCTCCTGATTCTCGAGGACTACGTGTCTCCCGAGGACGTGGCCGCCGCGTTCGAGCGTCAGGGCCTCCTCGACTACCTCTATGAAGGTCCCTCAGGCGGACCGTATCCCACCCTGCGAGAGATGATCTCGAGCGGGAAACGCCTGTTCGTCATGGCCGAGCACGATGCCGGCGAAATCCCTTGGTATTTTGCGGCCTATGATGAAGTCCTGCAGGAGACACCCTACACCTTTCACGCTCCGGAGGAGTTTTCCTGCGCCCCGAACCGGGGCGCTGCCGGGAATCCGCTGTTTCTCGTGAACCACTGGATCGAGACCACCCCCGCCCCTCGCCCGACGAACGCCGGGCTCGTGAACACGGACTCGGCCCTCGTTTCAAGGGCACGGGAATGCGAGCGCCAGAGAGGCAGGCGGCCCAACGTGATCGCGGTGGACTTCGCCGGAGTGGGAGACGTGGTTGGAGCGACGGCGATCCTCAACGGGCTCGACGGGGAAGAGTCAGGCCGATGAGCGACCCCTTCTCCGGCTGGCTGGCGAGTCCTGCCGTGCAGGGCGAATGAAAGAAGCTGCCCGATGTCGTAACCTCACACGGCTTATTCACTTTCCAGGATTCACCCGGGTGGCTCTGCCGCGTCTCTCAGCATTGCGAGGACGCCGAAGGCGTGCGCAGCACTACCACCGACCTCACGCTAATCAGGCGACTACTAGGCAATTCAGATTCCGACAATCAGCCGGAGTTTCAGGGCGGGCGTTCGACAATCTGCTGGATCGTGGATGGAGTGCGGCGGCTGGATGTCGAGATGGATAGACGGACGAATGGACGGAATCTCAGTTTCAGAACTCCCACGCCACTATGTGCGACAGTGGTTCGGGCTGGGCGTACGCCGGAGCTGACCGTCACGAATCTGCTAGAGCTACGGTTACAGTAGGGGCAAGAGAGCGCCGTGGAAGGAGGGGTCCAGATGCACGAAAGCCCGCATTTCTGCGGGTTTTCTGCCAATCGTGGCGCCGGGATTTGTCGTCATGACGTCCGTGGGCGAAGCCCATGGACGCACCCGGGACCTCCTGAACCCCATACCGGATACATCCGCTGATACGCGCTGATGGGCGCTGGTCTATGCGGGTATTGGGGTGGCTATCGCTCGTGGGCAACAGCCAGCAGCAGCAGGCGCTGTCACTGACGCTGACACTGTTCGAAGATGGTCAGCGCTCCGCCAAGACCTCTCCGAGCGTCGCGCGGGCCTCTTGCGCCGGGATGTAGTCCGGGTCGGAGTCCTTCCAGATGGAGACAGCCGCCTCGAGCTGCTCGCTGGCGTCGGCTTGCCGCCCCGTCTCTTCGTACACCCGTGCCAGCTCGACCCGGGCTTTTGCGTCCGCCGGTACGATCTTCAGCACGTCCAGGAGCGTGGCCTCCGCGGCCTCCAGCTCGCCGATCTCGCGCTGACAGCGACCGAGATCCGCCGGGGTGGTCGAGTCGCCAGGCCTGAGCGTGAGTGCCTGCCTATACGATTCCACGGCGGACCGGCAGTCGCCTTCGTTCTCGTGGATCCGTCCTTCGACCCAAGCCACCACGGGTTTCAGAACCTGGAAGCCGCCGGACTCGATGCCGGTGGCCGCCCGCTCGAGCTCGACCCGGGCCTGCCCGACGTCGCCGGCTGCGGCGAGCGCCCTTGCGTAGTAAACTCCGACGATCACGTCGAACGGAGGCGCAATCGCGGCGCGCAGGCTGTCCAGCTGGCCGTACGCCCACTCCACCCGGCCGACCTCGTGAGCACTCCAGAGAGTGAGCTGGCGAGAGGCACCCAGTCCGGCCAGAGACAAGCCGGTCTCCCCGAGCGCGCCGACCAGTTGACGGTAGTTGTCGATGGCGGCACCGATCCGGCCTTGCCGGCAGTACAGGTCGTCCGCGGCCTGATACACGTCGGCCCGGTCCTCCGGCCCGCGGCTCGCCGCCAGTGCTTCGTCCGCCCACTCCTGTGCGGCTTCGAAGTCTCCCAGGTTCGTCTCGAGTCGGAGCAGCCGGGTTAGAACTTCTACCTCGCCGGGTTCGACGAGACGAGCCCGTTCGAACGCCGCACGCGCCTGGTCGTGGGCGCCCATCCGCGCGTGGAGGTCGCCGACGTCGAGCGAAGACTGGTAGTCGTTGGGGAAGAACTCCGCGTATCGGCCGTACCAGGACAGGGCCGAGTCGTATCGCGCCTGGCGCTCGTACGCATCGCCGATCTGCCGCATGACCGCGTACCGATTCGGCTCGATGGATAGAATCGCTTCGAGCTCGGAGATCCTCGCGTCCCATTCGCCGCGGAAGTTGTACAGGGTGGCAAGGATCTCGCGGCCCTGCATGTCCTGCGGATACAGCTCCGTCCAGTATTGGGCCGTCTTGAGCGCCTGCTCCGGGTCCCCCTCGATGTACGCGTAGTCCAGCGTCCGCAACGAGAGCTGGAGTCGCTCCGGCAAGCGGTAAAGGTGCCGCTTCACGGTCTGCATGGCCGCCGCTGCGTTCTTCGCCTGATTCGAGGAGAGATAGACACCGACAAGGGTGGCATACGCGAGCGCGAATGATGGATCCTCCCCGGTGGCGGCCGAAAGCCGCTCGGCGGCCCCGGCATAGTCGCCTCCGACGCTGCGCCTCGCCCCCAGGACGTACTGCCTGAAAGCGCTTTCCGATGCAGTGGCGAGCTCGGACACCGGCAGGTCCTCGCTCTCCTCGATCTGGAGTTCGGGGATCCCCAAGTCCCGCTTCAACTGCACCGATATCTGGTCGCCCAACTCGAACACATCGGCGCCAGACATCGTGTGCCGCTCGATCAGCCGCCCGCGCGTGGCATCGTAAAGCTCTGTCTCGACCACGAGGCCCGAGTCGGTCCGGACGATGGAACCGGTGAGCAGCGCATCGAGATGCCGGTCCTGCGCCAGCTTCCGTTTAAGCGGGAGCGGGGCGCCGGCACCATCCTCGAATCCCGCCTCGCGCAGGTCCCGGTTGATCTGATCGTCGTCCACGGACACGAAGCGGGTGAACACGTCCTGGTACAGGTCGACCTCGATCGCCTTCGGGATTCCGAAGCGCAGCCAATTGGCCGCCGTGTCCCCCGTCTCGTTTTCGAACGCGAACAGGGCCACGCTGCGGCGGAACTCGTCCCGTGGAATCTCGCGCTCGATCATGTTGCCCGCCGTGTCTTCCACCGTGACCGTCGTCGTGGCGGCCCCGAGCGCGTCTTCGTTCAGCGGATTGAAGCTCCGCCCGCGGTCCTGGATCACCACGTAAAGGCCGGCGAACCCGAAGAGGAGGAGAAAGGCCCCTGCCCCACCGGCGATCGCGTTGCGCCACGTGAGAAGGCGGCGGGCCGCGAGGCCTGCGGGCCCCCGGGATGTCTTCTCGACCGAGGCCGTCTCGCCGGCATCCACCTCTTCGTCCCTTTCCGCACTCGAGCCCACCTGTACGAACGCCGTGGCGAGGACGATCGGAAGGCCGACGATGAGGAGGACCAGGGCCATCGGGGAGGCCCAGTCGGGAAGCCTGAGCGCTCCGGACAGCGTATCGACGACCTGCAAGACCAGCCAGCTGGTCACCAGATAGATGCCGAGCACCTGCCAAAGGGATCGCCTGTGTATCTCGCGAACCAGCTTCTTCATGCAACGGCCTTGTCGAAGGATGTGCGGAAAGCAGCCTCAACCAAGATAGAGTAAACCCTACGTTGGGTATACCCGCGCTATTCGGACCCCTCGCCTGAGCCGCGACCGCTTGTCGAGCCTCAGTCTAGCAACCAGATGTAGCAGAGGGTCCGAAGCCACTCAGCTCCGGACCCTCAGATCTTCCCTTCTGACAACGCTTTTCTCAATCGGGGCGGCGAGATTCGAACTCGCGACCTCCTGAACCCCATTCGCGTGGCGGTACATGCACTCACGTGCATACAGTTGCATTCACGCGCATTTCGGCGATTTCACTTTCACTCAGTTGCGCTCATTCCTCCTCATTTTGTTACAGCTACAGTGACAGTGCAGACACCACTCCAGTACCGCCCAATTCAGTGTCTCTCAAGCTCGATC
>JARRPS010000085.1:0-14930 GCA_037382625.1 Gemmatimonadota bacterium
CGACCGCCGGAGATGCCGATCGGCGCCTGGATATTCTACGTTCGCGTGGACGACATCGAAGCCGCGGTCGAGCGCGTGAAGGCGGCGGGGGGTCAGGTGCTGAACGGTCCCATGGAAGTTCCGGGTGGCGACCGGGTCGCCCAGTGCCAGGACCCGCAGGGCGCGGTGTTCGCATTGCACGCGTCGTGAGGCCGTGCGGAAGGCCGAGCCCGGTCATCCGCCGATGAGCGACTTCAGCCGGCTCTCCAGGTCATCGAGAAGCGAACTGGCTCCGAAACGGAAGAGGTCCGGCCGCGTCCACTGCCGTCCGAGCTCCGAGCCTGAAAGGCTCAGCCAATCCAGGGCCTGGCCGGCGGTGCGGATGCCTCCCGCCGGCTTGAGCCCGACCGAGAAGCCGGTCCGCTCCCGGTAGTCCCGGATCGCGTCGGCCATCACGAAGCCGGCGGGCAGCGTGGCGTTGACCTGTTCCTTTCCGGTCGAGGTCTTGAGGAAGTCGGCCCCGGCCATCATGCACACCAGCGAGGCGCGTGCTACCGTCTCGAGTGTGCGGAGCTCGCCGGTTGCGAGAATCGTCTTCAGGCGGGCATCCCCGCAGGCCTCCCGGAATGCGCGAACCTCTTCGAAGAGGGCCTCCCAGTTCCCGGTCAGCGCGTGCGCCCGCATGATGACGACGTCGATCTCCTCGGCCCCTTCGGCGGCCGAGGCCCGAACCTCGTCGATCCGCTGCGGCAGAGGGCTCAATCCATGGGGAAATCCTGCCGATACGGTGGAAACCGGAATCCCGGTTCCCTTCAGCGCGCGCCGGGCCACCCCGATGAACCGGTGGTAGACGCACACGCTGGCGGTTCGCAGTCGATCCGCCTGCCCGGCGTCTCCTCGCTCGTCGACCGATCCGAGTGTTTCCAGCAGATCCGGCGTCAGAGGGGCCTTCGCCCGTTCACAGAGATCACGCACCCGATCCGCGGTGTCGTCACCCGCCAGCGTGGTGAGGTCCGTGCACGCGATCGCGCGCAGGCAGAGCCGGACCTCGTCGGACGCCTCGAGAGCGGGTCGTTTCCGGATCCGATCGACACGAGCCACCACCTCGTTCTCGTCGACCGTGGTCCCGGCGACTCGGCTCATGTCCAGCGGCACGCCGGGATTCCGACCGGTTCTTCGCTCCACCGAGCCACCGCAGGTGCGGCCGCCGGGCGGGATCAAGTGAACAGGTCAGTCTGAGAACGCCGCGGAACGATACACTCGGGGTCGTCGTGCCCGACGTGGTTGACGTGAGTGGACACGGGGTGCATCCGTATCGACTCGGACGGCCAGGGAGTCAGCATGCGTTCGAGATCCCAGCTCGGGGTTTCCGGAGCGATCCAGCTGTCGTAGCTCTCCGGGCCGAGGATCACCGGCATCCGATCGTGGATCGGGCGGAGCGCCTCATTGGCCGCGGTCGTCAGAATCGTACAGGACTCCAGAGTCTCCGTGCCGTCGCTCCAGGCGTCCCAGAGCCCGGCGAACGCGAAGGCCTTCTCGGTGTCGAGGTGGATCCAGTACGGTTGCTTCACGGGTACGGCCGGCTGCCACTCGTAGAACCCGTCCGCGACGATCAGACATCGTCGGAATCGGAAGGAATCCCGGAAAGAAGGGCGTTCGGCGACGGTCTCGGAGCGGGCGTTGATCAGGGTTCGACCCTTCAGGTCCGGCTCCTTCGCCCAGTGCGGGACGAGTCCCCAGCGCAGCATCGCGAACTCGCGTGACGCGCCGTCTTGCTCGCTTCGCGCCTCTTCGTGCTGAGCGCGCGAACTCGACCGTACCGCCGCGACCTGCTGCGTCGGCGCGATGTTGTACCGGGGCTCGAAATCCGGAACCGGATCGAGCTCGAACAGGGCCGCCCATTCGGCGGCAGGGGTCGCAAGCGTGAATCGTCCGCACATGACAGCTATCTTACTATCCTCGAAACGGGTCGGGCGCAAAGAGGGTCCCGGCAGATCGACGCGAGGAGGTGGTGCGGTGAGACGACAGCGACTCAGAGCAGCGCCCTCTCTCCTCCTTCCGTCCCTGCTCTGCATCGCCGGCTGCGGGGATCCGGGCGACGAGCGGCTGGAGCGATTGTCGGCGGCCCGAACCACCTGGGTTTCGTCAGCGCCGGTCGACTATGCTTTCCAGTACCGCCGGAGTTGCTTCTGCCCTTTCGTCGAGCGCGTTCGGGTCACGGTCTCTTCCGGGTTCGTCACAGAGGTCATCGATCTCGACGCGGCGCTCCCCCTGCCCGCAGAGAGATGGCCTGAGTTTCCGACGATCGACGCCCTGTTCGCAGAACTCGACGAGCTGATACGGGAAGATCCGTTCCGGCTCGAGGTCGAGTACGATCCGATGCTGGGATATCCGAGCTTTGTCGATGTGGACATCGAGGAGAGGGTCGTGGATGAGGAGTTCTCGTACACGGTGACCGATCTCACAGCGGCAGTCACAGGCGTGGAGGCACGATGAGACAGGTCTGGATCGAGAAGTCGGGCCCGCCGGAGGTTCTGCGGGTGCGCGAAGCCGCCGATCCGGTCCCCGAGCCCGGTGAGCTTCGAGTCCGGGTGGCGTTCGCCGGTGTCAACTTCGCGGAGGTGATGGCGAGGCTCGGACTGTATCCGGATGCACCTCCGCTGCCGTTCGTGCCCGGCTACGAAGTCGCCGGAACCGTCGATGCGTTGGGCTCCGGTGTCGAGGGGTACCAGGTGGGCGAGCGGGTCACGGCCGTCACGCAGTTCGGCGGATACGCGGACTCCGTCTGCCTGCCTTCGGCCCTGGTGGTACGGACACCCGACTCGGTCTCCGATGCGGCCGCGGCGGCCCTTCCCGTGAACTATCTGACGGCCCACCAGATGCTGCACCGGGTGTGCGCGGTCAGGTCGGGCGAAGTGGTCCTCGTTCATGGCGCAGCGGGCGGAGTCGGTACCGCCGCGACGCAACTCTGCGACATCGTCGGAGCACGCGTCATCGGCACTGCCTCCGGGTCGAAACACGAGCGTCTCCGGGAGGCCGGCGTGGATCCGATCGCTTCGGACGATCCGGATATCGCCGGTCGCGTGCGCGACATCACGGACGGCAGGGGCGTCGATATCGTACTCGATCCGATCGGCGGTCGGTCCTTCCGGACGAGCTACGAGCTGCTCGCACCCGGCGGGCGATTGTGCTGCTTCGGCGTGTCGGCCATGGCTCCGGGACGTCGGAAGAACCTGCTGGCCGCTCTCGGGAGCCTGGCTCGCATGCCTCGTTTCGGGCCGATCCGACTGATGAACGACAACCGGTCCGTATCCGGAGTCAACCTCGGACACCTGTGGGCCGAAACGGAGATGCTCGTACCCCAGTTCGAAGCGATCATGGCACACGCGGCCGAAGGCCGGATTCGCCCGGTTATCGACAGTACCCACGATTTGGACCGGGCTTCGGATGCGCACGAACGGCTTCAGTCCCGGCGCAGCGTAGGAAAGATCCTCCTCGCCGCCCGGGGCTCTGAAGGGGAACACGCTCCGCGGTGACGGGTTGTTGCACATGGTGAGGATCGGCATTCTGTTGTGACCCGGGGAGCCGCAGGGGCGTCTCCATCGGGAGAGATCTGGTCGTCGATCAGCCGGGAACGAGAGGGGGCGGCGAGATGGGGGAAGAGCGGAGAATCGACAGGCGCTGGCGAAGCGCGATGTCCGTCGGCATCGCGGTATCGATCATCGCTCATGCGGCGTTGCTGGCGTGGGTGAAGTTTTCCGTCGAGCCGATGGGGAACGACGAGCCGAGGGCTGCGCTCCAGGTCGTGCCGCTTCCCGAGCAACCCGATTTCGAGCCGGATGACCCGATGCAGGTCATCGAGCTCGCCGACGCATCGGCGGGGGGCGCCGCAACCGCGGCGGGTCCGGCCCCGGCGAAAGAGCTCTCGCTACCGGACGTCGCTCCGATTCCGATCGCGATCTCCGAAGGCGCTCCGCAACCGCTGCGATTCCTCGAGACGCTCGAGGAGAAGGAAGAGGAAGAGCAGCCGGCAGCGCGCTACGCACGCGTCTCGGATTTTCTGGTCAGCAGTTCCGCCGAGCCGGGTCCGTTCCGACCGATCGACGACCGTCCGGTGGACGTGCTCGCGCGAATCGGCGCAGGACGAGGTACCGGCATGGGTGTCGGAGTCGGCGGCGGGCACTGCCCGCCGAGGGGCGGGCTTCCCCTCCGACGCTGAGGCCGGACGGCGTTCCGGCCACGGAGCGCCCTGACCCGACCGTCGCGGGCTATTCGGTACTTCCCTCGGGTGTCGTGCCTCCGACGGCGTCGCTGAGGCGACCCGTGACCTCCATCACGGCCGCCCAGACCTCCTTCTGCAGGGGATTGACTCGCTGGGCGCCGGTGACCGTTTCCTCGTAGGCTGCCACCCAGACCCGGGAATTCGAGCCGGGTCCCTCCTCCAGATCGTCGGCGGGCGGATCCGTCGCGTTCGACTCCTCGTCGTCCATCCCCACTACGAGCGTGAGAAATACCGGTCGACCGACCATCTCCGAGCTGCGGGTGGTGATGAAGCCCTCGTCGAGAATCGTGTAATCCAGGGGAAAACCCTCGGATTCGACCGCCGGCTGCAACAGGAAGAAGGTCGAGTCGGCGGGCAGGCCCGTCTCGAAGGTGGCGAAGGGATAGCCGGGGTAGCCCGTCAGGACACGCCCCGAGATGCATCCGGCGGAGAGACCGACGAAACCGATCGCCAATGCGGCGATCCCTGCCCGTGATACGGTGGAACCGGATCGGGCAAGCCTTCTCACCGTGGATCGCTCCCGCCGTCGGGCGCCGCCGCGGCGGCGGTGTCCTGGCCCGTCAGTCGCCGAAGGAGGTCCAGGCCGCGTCTCTCGATCTCGCTCCTGCCCGCGTCGATCATCGCGTCCTGCGCTCGCCGGACGCTCGCCGGATCCACGGTCACCTGCGGGTCCCGAAGGTGGCCTCCCACGAGCAGTCCGAGCTCCGGCGTGCCTCCCGCCGCCAGTGCTTCCCGGGCGGCCGCCGGCAGGGAGGCGAGGTTTCGATCGACGATGCTGCGCACCGTCGCCGGATCCGGTCGCAGCCGAAGCGAAAGGTCCAGTTCGCCGTCGAACGCTACCGCGCCCGACAGATCGAGATCCCCGGCTGGAAAGTCGAGCCGGCCATCTTCCATGCGCACCGCCCCATCGTCGACCCGGAACCTGGAGACCCAGCTCTGCAGGCGGCCTCCCGTCGGATTGGCGGCCCCGATTGCCGAGGCGATGGCCCGGGTCAGCGGGTTCGGCTTGATCGATCCGTTCACGATCCGCACCTCACCCGAACCGGCCAGTGAGGCCGCCTCGGGGAGCAGAAGCGAATCGAGGCCGCCCGCGATCTCCAGTTCGAGGCCCATCGTCCCGGTGACGAAGTCTCCGAGCGGGGTCTGCCGCGACAGCCATTGTTCGGCACGAACATCGGAAAGGTCCAGTCGCAATCCGAAGGGCTCCACGTGCGCCGATCCGAGCTCCAGCGACGCCGACGCCGTTCCGCGTCCCCCGTAGGCTCCGAACGTCAGGCTTGGAATCTCGATCCGTTGCCGGCCGATCCGTACCGTGCCATCGAGATCCGATACCTCCTGTCCGTCGTAGCTCAGCTCGTCGATCGTGACACGAACCTCGCCCGTGACCGGTGGCTCACCCGGGCGCATCTGTCCTCGCTTCGAGGCCAACTGCTCGGCCGAATTGCCTTCGATCGAGCGTCCGCCGAGCCGCGCGCTCACCAGGCGGCCCCAACCGACGCCCTCGGCTTCCCTCTCCGGAAGCAGCGGATCCAGCAGGAGTCGATCGAAATGCAGTTCGGCGTCCAGGATCGGGCGATCGTCGCGCGAATCGGTGCTGCCGAAGAGCCGGGTGGCGACACCGGACGATCTGCCTCGGTTCTCTCCCAGCGACAGTTCGACGTCCTGCCACGAGGCCGACTCCCCCATGACCCGGATCGGTACCCGGGCGGCGGTCAACGGGCGTGTCAGCGCGTCGAAGCGAGCCTCCAGATCGGTGACCGTGGCCACTCCCTCGATGCTCGGGTCCCCACCGCCACCAGAGTGCCCGGCTATCGCCGCATCGACGGTCAAACGACCCGACAGCCGGTCCGGACCGGGGGCCGCAGGAGCTCCTCCCGAAGAGGCGACGTCCGTCGCGGGCAGAGCTGCGAGCAGCTCCGCGAGATCGACATCGGCCTGGAGCCTGAGGTCGTACGGCATCAGGGAGTCGATCCCGACCTCGCCCGTCAGCGCCAGCTCCCCATCCAGGAGCCGACCGGTGGCGTTGAGCCGGCCGCTGCCGTCCCGGATCTCCATGTCGGCATCCAGACCGGTCACGAGAGCGACGTCGGCGTCCGTCCGAAGACTTCCCCCGCGCACGGTGATCAGGCCGGTGGCCGCGGGCTCCGATCCGGGTCCCAGGCGACCCTCGACCCTCACATCCGCCGCCATCGCTCCGGCGGGCTGCAGGCCGGAGTCGGTGGGCCCGATCAGCTCTTCCAGGGAAAGACCGTCCGCCCGGATCTCCAGATCCACGACACGCAGCGGCTGGCCGATCGAGTCGATTCTTCCCGAGATACTCGCCGCGAAAGCGCCCGCCTGTAGCTCGCTCCGGTCGATCTGAAGCGTGCCGCGGTCGAGCGCGAGACGGCCGTCCCAGCCGATCGAAGCATCCGAGACCTCGATCTCCCGATCCGGGATCTCGGGCAGGCGAAGAGTGACTGCGCCCGCCTCGGCGCTTCCTGTGCTCCGAACGCTCCCGCCTCCGACGAAGTCGAGATCGCTTTCCAGGTGCATGCCGTCCAACTGGACGGAGCGGGCGCGCTGCGCATCTCGGAATCCTGCGCGCCCGTCCGTGATCTCCAGGCTGCGTATCTCGAGCGAGATCACGCCCACCCTTTCGCCCGTCCCGCCTCCCTGATCCGAGGACTCGGGAATGAAGTCTCCGAAGTTGCTGACGCCGTTCTCGTCGACGACCAGGAGCAGTCGCGGAGAGCGCAGCAGGATGCGGTCGATGACGACTTCCCGTCGAAGCAGGGGCAGCAGACGGGGCTCCAGAACGACCGCGTCCGCAGATGCGAGCGCGGTCTCGGAAAAGATGCCGCGATTGGCGACGCGAATCCCCTCGACTCGCACTCCGGGTCTCGGCCAGATTCGAAGGCTGGCGCCTTCGATCGTGACGGGGCGATTCGCGGCCTGCGTCAGTCGCGGCTCCAGGCGGTCAGCCAGGGTTTCCGGATCCAGTAGCGAGCGGAACCGGACGGCGAACACCAGCGCTGCCGCGAGAAAGACCGTGAGGAGCACCGCTGCGGCGATTCCTGCACGCCGCAGGGCGCGACGACCGCCCGTTGCTCGCTGCTCCGGGCCATCGGAGGGAAGGCGGATCGTCGTATCGGATTTACTGGCGTCCAAGAGGCGCATCGATCCTTTAGGGGGCGGCGCACGGCAGCCTCACGCGATTCGTGAGCAATCGCTCGCGCTCTTGATGATACGGCCACCGGTCGACTCCGTTCCCGCGCCTTGCTCGAGCTCGCACGGACAGGGTAGGCTGCCCCGTGACCCGTCGCGCGGGCTCGGCCCGATCGGGGCGCGTCATCTCGTTCATTGCCAGCGAGAACCCGGAGGACGAGAACCATCGAGGACCGGCGGAGGGAATTCGAAACGGAGGCTGCGCCTGACGGGAGGGGACGAATCGCGCTCCGAAGACCTGGTGCAGGACGTAATGCTCAAGGCATGGCGCTCGTGGGACCGGTTCGAGAGCGGAACGAACTGCCGCGCGTGGCTGATGACCATCCTCCGGAACGGCTTCATCAACAGTTTTCGCCGAGACCGGTCGGGACCCGTGAAGGTCGAGTTCGAGGAGATCGCGGAGGGGCACGGGTCCGGGAGCCTCTACGAGTCCGATCCGGAGGGGAGGGTGTTCGACCAGCTGGTGAACGAGCACGTGCTGCGGGCGATCGAGGAACTGCCCGACGAGTTTCGCGTTCCCGTAGTACTCGTCGACGTCGAGGGCATGGGCTATCAGGAGGTGGCCGACACGATGGGCATCCCCGTCGGTACCCTGAAATCGAGATTGTTCCGGGGCCGAAGGAGACTCCAGGTACGCCTGCACAGGTTCGCCGTCGAACTGGGATATCTGCCATGAACGATCAGGAGCGGCCGGAGGGCATCCGGCCCGGCGGGGCGACGGAGGAACTCTCGTGCGAGGAGTCGCTCGCGCTGGTCTACGAGTTCCTGGACGGAGAACTTCCCGCGGAGCGGAACGAGGCGATTCGAAGACACGTCCGGATGTGCCGTCGCTGCTACCCGCACTTCGACTTCGAGCGCATCTTTCTCGATTACCTGCACGAGGCGGGATCTGTGGCACAGGCGAATCCCGATCTCGAGCGCCGGATCCGGTCCCTGATCGCGGAAGACGATTTATGACCGGGTGGGCGCGTCGGCGGCTCGAATGTCGGCCGAAGCGCCCCCGGCGCGCCGTTGCTCCGCCCACATGCTGCTGCTAGCCTGTACGGCGGTGATCGGGGGGCGGGCAGCCCCTGCGAACGAACCGGGCCGGTAGGGCCCGGGTTCGCCCCGAAGCGATACGACGCCTGTAGACCCGAGCGAGAGATCGATGCCAGCGGAAATCCGAGACAACCTCCTGCGACTGCTGAATGCCACCGGCCCCTCGGGGTTCGAGACGCCGGCGGCGGCCGCCTGGCGCGAGATCGCTGACGGCTTCGCCGATCGCGTCTGGGGCGACGTGCACGGCAACAGTTTCGCCGAGATCGGGTCCGGAGGCGCCCCGACGGTGATGCTCGCCGGGCACATCGACGAGATCGGACTGATGGTCCATCACGTGGATGACGAGGGGTTCATCTGGGTGCAGTCCGTGGGGGGCTGGGACCCACAGGTCCTCGTCGGACAGAGGGTGGAGATCCTGGCGGACCGAGGAACCGTGTCCGGCGTCGTCGGACGGAAGGCGATCCACCTGATCGGCCGCGATGACACCGACAAGGCGGTGAAGCTCAAGGATCTCTGGATCGACATCGGCGCCGCGGACGGCAAGGAGGCGCGCGCGAAGGTCGCGATCGGAGACGTCGCTACGATCGCATCCGGTACGCTGGAGCTGGCCAACGGGCTCGTCGCGGCGCGTTCCATCGACAACCGGGTCGGTGCCGCCGTCGTGCTCGAAGCGCTGCGGCTCGCGAAGCAGCTCGGATGCGCCGCGCATGTCGTGGCGGCGGCCACCGTCCAGGAGGAGATCGGCTATGTCGCCGGTGGCGGGGCCCGGACCGGGGCGTATGGACTGGACCCCGACGTGGGCATCGTCGTCGATGTGACCCACGCGACCGACCATCCGAGCCTGGATCGCAAGGAGCACGGGGACATCCGGATCGGGTCGGGCCCGGTACTGGGCCGCGGCGCCGCGATCAACCCCGTGGTGTTCGGCCGTCTCCGAGCGGCGGCGAAGCGGAGCGAGTTGGAGCTTCAGGTCCAGGCGCTCCCGGCCATGACCGGAACCGATGCGGACGCGGTTCGAATGTCGAGAGCGGGCGTGGCCGCCGGTCTGGTGAGCGTTCCAAACCGGTACATGCATTCGCCGAACCAGCTCGTCAGCATCCGGGACGTGCAGCAGTCGGCCGAGCTGATCGCCGCCTTCCTGTCGGAGCTGGAACCCGACGCGGAGTTTCTGCCGCTCTGACGCGGCGCGGAGCGGTTGGCGGGAGAGAGGCATGGCAGAGAGAGTCGGGCACAGCCGCGCCGTGGAAGACTACCTGAAGGCGATCTACAAGCTCCAGCGGGAGGGCGGGCCCGCGCCGACCACTCTGCTCGCCGCCGAACTCGGCCGGTCCCCGGCGTCGGTCACCAACATGGTCAAGAACCTGGCGGCGCAGGGTCTCGTCGCCCACGTGCCGTATCATGGTGTGCGGCTCACGGAGCCGGGCGAGACGGCCGCGCTCCGGATCATACGGCGCCACCGGGTCATCGAGAGTTATCTGATCGAGCGGCTGGGATTCACATGGGACAGCGTACACGAGGAAGCCGAGAGGCTCGAGCATGCCGCATCGGATCTTCTCATCGACCGCATGGCAGTGGCGGTGGGCGATCCGGACACCGATCCGCACGGAGCCCCGATCCCCGGATCGGATGGTACGATCAGGGACCGGGACCTGACGGCCCTCTCGGATCTGCCGACCGGCTCGGTCGCCGTAATCCGTGAAGTGTCAGACGACGACTCGGAGCGCTTGCGATTCCTCGGCGACAACGGTTTCTTGCTCGGCACCGCCGTGACCGTGCTTTCGGCGTCGGCTGATGGCGGCGATGTGGTCGCCGAAGTGGGCGGTCGACGCCACCGACTGGCCGGCGATCTGGCGGCGGCGATCCGTGTCGAGCCCGCCTGACGCCAGGATCAGGGGTCAACGACTACAATGATGGAGTCCGGTATATGGGCAGGAAGCTGAAAGCGAACGGAGACGTCTGGGTCGCCGTTCCGGGCGGACGCTCGGAGCGATCGGGTCATCGCACGGTGGTGTTCCTGTGCGACAGCAACGGGCAGCGACCGTATCGCGTGGCCGAGGTGCCCGATGACGGCTCGCAGATGGAGAGCTACCTGGCCAATCTGGGCGCCCGCGAGCTGGACGAGCTCTTCGAGCGTTCCGCCTCGCTGGGCACACCGGCGAGTTGAGCCGCGTAGATCTCCACCTTCATTCCCGCGCGTCCGATGGTGTCCTGGCGCCGGCGGAGGTCGTTCGTTCGGTGGCGGCCCGGGGGGTCAGCGGGCTTTCGCTCACCGATCACGATACGGTCGCCGGTGTGGAAGAGGCTCGTGTGGAAGCGGAGAGACTCGGACTCGACTTCCTCGTCGGCGCCGAATTGTCCGCGAACGAGCCGGGTCGCTCGGTTCACATCCTGGCGTACGGCTTCGATCCCGAGCACCCGGAACTGCGGGCGTTCTTCGAGCGATTCCGAGACGACCGGCTGCGCCGGGCCGAAGAGATGGTGAACCGGCTCAACGAGAATGGCGTCTTCCTCGAGATGGAAGCGGTCATGCGGGAGGCGCCCGGTGGCCTGCCGACCCGAGCTCACCTGGGCCGAGCCCTGGTGGCCGAGAATCTCGTGCCGGACATCCACTCGGCTTTCCGACTGTGGCTGGCGCGCGACCGCCCGGCCTTCGTGGAAAAGAGGCCGTCCCCGCCACCCGAGGTCATCGGTCTGATCCATCGAGCAGGCGGCGTGGCGATCCTCGCGCACCCCGGTCGGGACTACACGGAGGCGGACCTGGATGCCTACGTGGACGCCGGCCTCGACGGCATCGAAATTCTGCACGCGGCGAATGGGCCGAGCATTCGAGCCTCGCTGGGACGGATCGTGCGGAAGCACGGGCTTCTGCGCTCGGGCGGTTCGGACTGGCACGGCCCGGGGGCCGGAGGCAGCGAGCCGGGTTCTCAGCGAGTACCGGCGACGTGGATGCAGGAGATCGTCGAGCGGGTCGCGACCGGCTCACACCTCCAGGTTCCAGATCAGAAGCAACCGATTTCAGATACCGAGAGCAGAGCATGACGGAGATCACCAGGGAAACACTGATCATCATCGGCTCGGGCCCGGCGGCCTGGACGGCCGCGATCTACGCAGCACGGGCTCAGCTGGATCCGTTCGTGATCGAGGGTTCGTTCCACCGCACGATGGTGCCGGGCGGGCAGCTGATGTTCACCACGGAAGTCGAGAACTATCCCGGGTTTCCGGACGGCGTGACCGGTCAGGCGATGATGGAGGACTTCATGAAGCAGGCCCTCCGATTCGGGACGCGCTCGGTGATGGAGGATGTCGAACGAGTGGAATTTTCGGGACCTCCCCACCGTCTGTGGACGAGCGGGGGAGACGAATACGAGGCCGAGGCCGTGATCATCGCCACCGGCGCCAACGCACGATGGTTGGACGTGCCCGGAGAAGAGCGCCTCGCACAGAGTGGGGGAGGGGTTTCGGCCTGCGCGGTGTGCGACGGCGCGCTGCCGGCTTTCCGCGATCAGGTGATCGCGATCGTGGGGGGAGGCGACAGCGCGATCGAGGATGCGACCTACATGACGAAGTTCGCCAGCGAGGTCGTGGTGATCCACCGGAGGGACGAGCTTCGCGCCTCGAAGATCATGCAGGAGAGGGCGTTCGAGAACCCGAAGATCCGCTTCATCTGGAATACCGTGGTCACCGAGGTGATCGGAGACGAGGTGATCGAGAAGCTGAAACTGGAGAACCGCGAGACGGGGGAGACCTGCGAGCTCGAGGTCGGCGGACTCTTCGTGGCGATCGGCCATGACCCCAACACCGGATTCCTCCGCGGCCAGATCGACCTGGAGCCGAGCGGCTACATCCACCTGCCGAGTTCCTGGCGCACGGCCACCTCGGCGCCGGGCGTCTTCGCCGCCGGTGACTGCATGGACGACTACTACCGCCAGGCCGTCACGGCCGCGGGCACGGGTTGCATGGCGGCGCTCGAAGCGGAACGCTGGCTGTCCCACGGGTAGTCAACTGTTGAGAAACCGTCCGCACCCGCCGATCGGGTCCGGACCGGGCCAATCCCATTCGATACCGGGACGATTGGAATGAGCCGTACCGAAACAGCAGGTTCGAAAGCCGGGGCCATCGTGCTGACGGAGGAGGCCGCCGTCGAAGTACGTAAGTTCTTCTCGGCGGAGGGACTCGATGACAGCAGCGCGGCACTGCGGGTGAGCGTGCTCCCCGGCGGCTGCTCGGGCTTCGAATACGGGCTGGAGGTGGACGAGGAGCCTCCGGCCGAGGACGATCTCGTCATCGAGTCGCAGGGGATCCGTCTCCTCATGGACCCCTTCAGTGCGCAGTATCTGGAGGGGATCGTGATCGGGTATCACAGCAGCTTCAAGGGATCCGGGTTCACGTTCGACAATCCGAACGCTACCGGCTCCTGCGGCTGCGGCACCTCGTTCTCGGTCTGAACGCCCCCGATACCGGCGGGCTCGAAGTTCGCGCTCTGCCCGTCGGCGCCTTCCAGGCGAACTGCTTCCTCGTTCGACACGCGGACACACCCGGTCGGGCACTCGTCATCGACCCCGGTGATGAGGCGGAGCGGATCTCGGGTGCGCTCGACGCCTGGAGCGCCGAGCCCGAAGCCATCCTCCTCACCCATGCGCACCTGGATCACATCACGGCTGTCGGCGACCTGGTGGACCGGTATGATTGCCCGGTGCATCTGCACCCTGCCGATTTCGACCTGTACCGCGCGGCTCCCGGACAGGCCGCGATGTTCGGTCTTCACGTGAGTCCACAGCCGCTTCCCGACCGGCAGCTCGCCGACCGCCAGGTGCTCCGATTCGGAGCGATCGAGTTCATGGTCCGTCATGCGCCCGGTCATTCCCCCGGAGGTGTCGTCTTCGTCGGCCATTCTTCGGCGTTCGTCGGCGATTGCGTTTTCGCCGGATCGATCGGCCGTACGGACCTGCCGGGTGGCGACACACGAACGCTCCTCGACTCGATCCGGGAGCAGATCCTCTCCCTGCCGGGAGACACGGTCCTCTACCCGGGTCACGGACCGGCGACGACGGTGCAGCGGGAAGCGGCCTCCAATCCCTTCCTGGTCGGACTGGGGGACGGGTGACGGACCCGGGGCGTGCCGGGCCGGGTCCGGAGCGAGGCGGGGACGACCCGGCGGATGAGACGATAGCGGCGGAGCCCGGGAGCGAGGTATCCGGACCGAAAAACCCCGCCCGACCGGGGCCCGACACGTCCGCGCGCATCTCCGCCATGAAACGCGCCATCGGCGACGCGGAGAGGGTGATCGTTCTCACGCACGACAACCCCGATCCCGACGCGATCGCGTCCTCGGCAGGTCTCGGGTTTCTGCTCGGAAAGGCCACCGGGCTCCCGGTCACCCTGGCCTTCGGGGGGATCGTCGGCCGCGCGGAGAACCGGGCGCTCCTCGAGGAGCTCGGCGTCACCTTCGAAAAGGCGGAATCGCTCGAGTTCTCTCCCTCGGCCGCGGTGGCTCTCGTGGACACGCAGCCGCGCGCGGGCAACAACTCTCTCCCGGCCGGTAAGATCGCGACGATCGTGATCGACCATCATCCGGTTCGACCCGAGAGTTCGGCGGCGCCCTACTCGGATGTACGCCCGGAGTACGGCGCCTGCGCCTCGATGATCGTAGAGTTCTTGCGTGCGTCGAAACTCGAGCCCGACCGACAGCTGGCCACGGCGCTCGTCTACGCGATTCAGTCGGAAACGATGGACCTCGGCCGCGAAGCATCGCAGGCAGAGCTTGACGCGAGCCTCTTTCTTTATCCTCGGTCCGACCCCGCTGCGCTCTCGCGCATCCGCCACGCGCGCGTGCCGAGGGCCGTCTACCGCTCGATCCACGCCGGTCTCGAGAAGGCGTGGAGCCGGGGAGGCGTCGTCTGCGTCCCGGCGGGCAGGCTGGACTACCCGGACATCGTAGCGCAGCTGGCCGACCTCTTTCTCCGCGTGGACGACGTGGACTGGGTGATCGCCGCCGGTCGGTACCGCGACGGGCTCTACCTCAGCCTTCGGACTCTCAACCCGAATGCTCACGCCGGGGATCTGGTCCGCCGCGTAGTCGGCGCTCGCGGTTCGGCGGGCGGTCACGGCGAGATGGCGGGAGCCAGACTGGACGTATCACGTCTGTCGGCGGAAGAGTACCGCGACCTGGAGACGTCGCTGCTCGACGAATTCTGTGCGGAGCTGGGCGTGGCCGATGAGCCCCGCATCCCCCTCGTGCCATCGCAGATCGGGGAGACACCGGCCATCAGCGAGTCCGCCGACGGGAATCCGGACGAATGATTCGGGTCGGAGTGACCGGGAGTCTCGGCGCCGGGAAGAGCTCCGTGGGCGACCTGTTCGCGTCGTGGGGCGCCGAACGGATCGACGCCGACCTGCTGGCGCGCGAAGCGGTGGAGCCGGGTAC
>JARRPS010000086.1:0-7649 GCA_037382625.1 Gemmatimonadota bacterium
TCGCCTGGGGCATCCTCTGCGCCCTTCGTCTCAGGAGACTTCCCCGCTTCGCCGGTCATGCCCCCGCCTCCCCTTTACGTCGCAGGTAGGCTTCGACGAATTCGTCGATGTCCCCGTCCAGAACGCCCTGTGCGTTCCCGACTTCCACGTCGGTCCTGTGGTCCTTGACCATCGTGTAGGGTTGCAGGACGTAGGAACGAATCTGATTGCCCCAGGCGATATCGGTCTTCGACTGCTCCAGCTTCTGGCGCTCGGCTTCCTTTTCCTCCTGGGCCCGCCGGTACAACGCCGCCTGGAGCATCTTCATGGCCTTCGCCCGGTTCTTGTGCTGGCTGCGCTCCTGCTGACAGGACACGACGATTCCCGTCGGTTCATGCGTGATCCGGACCGCCGAATCGGTCTTGTTGACGTGCTGGCCGCCCGCGCCCGAAGCGCGGTACGTGTCGATGCGCAGATCCCCCTCGTCGATCTCGATTTCGACATCGTCCTCCACCACAGGATAAACGAACACCGAAGCAAAGGATGTGTGGCGTCGTCCCTGCGCGTCGAAAGGAGAAATGCGGACCAGGCGATGTACCCCGTTCTCGGCCGTCATGTAGCCATAGGCGTGATCACCCGTAATCTCCAGTGCGGCCGACTTGATCCCCGCCTCTTCGCCCGGGATGAGGTCCAGGACTTCGACCTTCCAGCCGCGTTTCTCGGCGAATCTCGAATACATGCGGACGAGCATCTCGGCCCAGTCCTGCGACTCGGTCCCGCCGGCTCCGGGGTGAACGGTGAGGATGGCATCGCGGTGGGCATCGGGACCGCGGAGCATGTTTCGGAACTCGAGCCTCTCGAGTTCACGGGCCGCCTGCTCCACCTCGCGCTCGATCTCGCTCTCGAGCTCGGCGTCGTCGGATTCGGCGAGCAGGGCCGCCATTTCGAGCAGATCATCCACGCGTCCGGAGAGCGCGCTCCAGGGCTCCGTCCAGGCTTTCAGAGACTTCGACCGGTCTATAGAAGAGCGCGCATCTTCCTGGTTATCCCAGAATCCGGGGCTCGCCATCTTCGCATCGAGACTCTCGATTTCTCGAGCCTTCGCGTCGATGTCAAAGAAACCCCCTGAGCTCATCGAGCCGCTCACGCTGTTTCTCGAGCGCCTCCAGGCTGGCTTCCGATACGGCCATTCTGCTCGTACTCCTCGCGGGGATGAAACAGGGGTCTCCGCCCGGCGAAGACCCCGAATCGGGGCGAGTCTAGCCGGAGCCACGATCCGGGTCAAGCGGGCCTTCCAGCAGATCCAGGTCGATCTGCCGGTTTTCGGGATCGACGCGCACCACCCGGACCTGGACCCGGTCCCCGAGCCGGAGTCGCCGCCGACTCCGGCGTCCGGTGAGGGTGAAGGTCTCGGCGTCGAACAGATAATAGTCGTCCACCAGGGAGCTCACCCGAATGAGGCCCTCGGTCAGAACCTGGTCCATCATGACGAACAGCCCGAACCCCGTGACTCCACTGATCGTTCCCTCGAATTCGTCTCCGAGATGTCGCTCCATGTAGCGGATCGTCTTGAGCTCGATCGACTCTCGCTCCGCGGCCTCCGCCCTGCGTTCACGAACCGAGCAGTGCCTCGCCGTCGCTTCGAGCTCGTCGGGCGTCAGCCTGGAACGTCCGGCACGTCCCTCGATCCATCCGGTCACGACCCGGTGCACGTGCAGGTCGGGATAGCGCCGGATCGGAGACGTAAAATGGGAGTACGCCTCGGAGGCCAGGCCGAAATGTCCGAGATTCTTCCCGGAGTAGCGGGCCTGTTTCATGCTGCGGAGCGCGACGACGGAGACGAGGTACTCTCGCCGCGTGCCGGCCTGCGAGTCGACGAGGTCGGCGATGTCGCGCGGCCGGACCTCTGCGTTCGGGAGTGGGTGGCCGAGAAGCCGGGCGAGAGACCGAAGCCCCTCCAGCCGGTCTTCCGAAGGCGGCTCGTGATTGCGGAAGAGGATCGGGAGATCACCGTCCTCTCCGAACCGCGCGACAGTCTCGTTGGCGAGGATCATGAGATCCTCGATCAGTCGATGGGCCTCGAGCCGCTCGCGCGGCCTGATCGCGACCGGCTCTCCTTCGTCGTCCAATTCCACCTTCGCCTCCGGCATGGCGAAGTCGATGGCACCGGCCGCGAACCGGGCTTCACGAAGACGTCCGGCGAACCCGGCCAGCAATTGGAGGCTGCGGGTCAGAGGGTCGGGCGCGTTCGTACCCGGTCCGGCGGCTGCGGAACCCTCCAGACGCTCCTGGGCATCCTCGTAGGAAAGGCGGTGTGCGCTACGAATCACCCCGCGAACGATGCGGCTGTCTCTGACATTTCCTTCCCGGTCGACATGGAACAGCACGGAGACGACGAGGCGGTCCTCCCCCGGAACCAGCGAACAGATTCGGTTCGACAGGGCTTCCGGAAGCATCGGAACGACGCGATCGACCAGATACACACTCGTCGCGCGCTCGGCCCCCTCCCGGTCCACCGAGCTCCCTCGCTTGACGTAATAGGAGACATCGGCGATGTGGACGCCGACCTCGAGCGCCCCGTCTCCTAGCTCCCGGACGGAGACCGCATCGTCATGGTCTCGCGCATCCGCCGGATCGATCGTGTACACGAGCTGGTCCCGGAAGTCCTCCCTGCCATCGAGGTCTTCCGGTCGGATCCCGCGTCGCGCGATCCGCTCCGCCTCCTGTTCGACGGGAGGGGGAAATTCCAGCGGGAGCTGATGACCGAAGAGTATCGACAGGACCTCCACACCCGGATCTCCGGGTCGACCCAGAATTCTCGTAACCCGGCCGATGGGACGGGGGCCCCGCGCACCCCAGTCCTGGATCTCCACCAGCACGATCTGTCCATCCCTGGCATTTCCACTGCGGTCCTGGGGCACCAGAACGTCCGTCGTCAGGGGCGGCTCCTGCGCTACGACGTAGCCCTGGCCTTTCTTGCGGTGATAGGTCCCGACCACTTGTGCGGCCGCCCGCTCGAGCACCCGGACGATCCGGCCTTCGGGGTTGCGTCCCGCGGGGCGTCGATCGATGCGAACCACGACCCGGTCTCCATTCTGCGCGGTCGCGAGTTCACGTGACGGAACGTAGACGTCCTCTGAACCTGCGTCGTCGGGAATGACGAACCCGTCCCCGGAGCGCGTAACCTGGAGGCGCCCGCTGACCGCTTCGAATTGCGCGGGGAGACCGTATCGACCCTTCCGCTGCCGAAACAACAGCGCCTCATTCTCCATCTCGCGCAGGAGTCTCCGGAAGGCGCGATAGTCCTCGGTTCCCACACCGAGCGCGCGTGCCAGCTCACGCGCCGTGAGGGGGCGTGCAGGGTGGTCGGCCAGGTAGGAATGTACCTGCTCGCGGCTGACCTTCGAACCGGTCATCAGAGCAATTTCTCGCCTTCAGAAGCCATAGCCGACGGACAACTGAAGGGGGGTGCCCGAAGCGAAGCGGGCGAAGTCGTTGAAGGCGTACCCGAGATCCAGGACCAACCCGGCGTAGCGGAGGCCCAGGCCGATCGTCGGCCCCGACCTCCCTTCGTTCGAGCCCGCGTAGCCCCCCCGGATCAGGAGGAGTTCTCGCCAGCGTAGTTCCGCGCCGAAATGCGCATCGAAATCGTCGAATTCGCTCAGGGTCTGCTGGAGGTCCAGACGCAGCAACAATCCGAGATCCCCGTCGAGCCATGCGTCGGGAGAACGAAACAGGGCAGGCAGGTCAGCTTCCATACCCAGTCGAATACGGGTCGGGAGGGGATCGGAGGGTCCGTCGGCGTAGCCGATTCCAGCCCCCAGATTCCGAAGAAGGAGACCGCCCTTCAACGCCCGATTCCCCGTCAGAGTGGCCACCGCGCCCAGATCGAATGCGCCCCCCGTCGAGGTCTCGTCGAGTGCCCCACAGGCCAGTGAACAGGATGCGGAGAGTCGGAGAAGCTTCGCGCTCGCGCCGAGATCGAGCCAGTCGAGAACGGGAAAAGCCGCCGACAGGACGAATGCCGTCTGCGCCGGCTCGATCTCGCCCAGTGAGTTGTTGGCGCCGTCGCGGGCCTCGACCGTTCCGAGATCGTAATGCAGCACGGTCAGGCCCGTCCGGAAGCTGCCGAGTGCCAGGACTCCGCCGACAACTCGGGAAGAGGCGGCGAAATCTTCTCCTCCCATGAGGTAGATCGCACTGCCATCGAGCCCGGCGATCGAGGCCGGATTCCAGAGCGATCCTTCGACGTCTCCCCTCGCCGCGCTGACGGCCCCTCCGAGCCCGATCGATCGGGCGCCGACCGGAACGAGCAGGAAAGTGGCGGTTTCCGCCGCAGAAGCCCTGTCACTGCGTTCGATCTCCGTTCCCTGCCCCTGCGCGGCAGCTCCGGAGACGGATAGCAGCAGGAGGATGAATGCGGCCGCGGCTCTAATAGGGCTCCGCCTCGTCGATCAGGAGAATCGGGATGTCGTCTTCGATGCGATAAACCAGTCGGCAGCTCGGGCAGCGAAGTTCCTGCTCCGCCTCCCGGTATTCGAGATTGCCCCTGCACTTCGGGCAGACGAGGATCTCGAGGAGCTCGGGGTCGAGGGACATGTCTACACCTTCCGCGAAGGGACGGGATACCCGAGAAGCTTAAGACGGACCGGATTTCTGCGCCAGTTACGCAACACCTTCACCCGCAGGTCGAGATACACGCGGGTCTCGACCATGGTCTCCAGCTTGCGACGGGCGGAGGTCCCGATGCGTCGGATCATCGTCCCTCCCTTCCCGATCACCATGCCTTTCTGGGAATCGCGCTCCACGAATACCGTCGCGCCGACATAGATCGGAACTTCCGACTCTCGAAACTCCTCGATCCCTACGGCAATGCTGTAGGGCAACTCCTGTCCCAGTTCTTCGAAACAGGTCTCCCGTATCAGCTCAGCTGCAAAAAACCGGAGCGGCGCCGTCGCGACCTCATCCTCGGGATAAAGTCGCGGACCCTCGGGCAGTTCGCGCAGAACGCCGGAGCGAAGTTCATCGACACCTTCTCCCAGGGTCGCCACCGTGTCGAACACCGACCGCCAGTCTCCCGATTTCTGAAACTCTGCCTGGATGATCGCCAAGTCGGCCGGATCGATCCGATCGGTCTTGTTCAGGCAGAGGATCGCCGGTACGTGGGGAGGGCCCTGCCAATCGCTCGCGTGCCCTAGGCTCTGAGGGTATCCCGCGTCCACTACGTAGAGAATGAGATCCGCATCCACTGCGGCCGAGTCCGCTTCTTCTCTCATCCCCTGCTGCAGAAGATAGCGGGGCTCGAGCAGTCCGGGGGTGTCGACGAACACGGCCTGATGTCCTTGGTCGGTAAAGATGGCGAGCATTCGCTGCCGGGTCGTCTGGGCCTTGGCGGTAACGATCGACAGTTTCTGTCCGACGAGACGGTTCACGAGAGTGGACTTCCCCACGTTCGGAAGCCCGATCACGGCCACGAAGCCGGATCGAAACCCGGCCTCGCTTCCGGCCATCGCGCCGTGGGACTCGCCTGAACCTCCCGACTCTCCGATCATGGTGCGAAGCTTGCTTGTCCGAGCGGAATGAACAAGAGCGCCGTGGAAATGCGGATTCTCGGAGGAGAGGGGTCGACGGGTGTCAGGAGTTGAGCCTCGGTCGCGGGAGAACATGTCGGCGAGAACGGGCATGCTCGCCGCCCTCGCTGCCATCATCGCTCTTCTTTGCGTGTGGCTTCTCTCCAGGGCCGGTCCACCCTACATGAACGACTTCCTCTCGTACTGGACGGTGGGTCGACTGCTCCTCGAGGGGGAAAACCCCTACGATGTAGGTTCGATTCTCGAGCTCCAGCGAGAGCTCGGGTCTCGTTTCGTGGAGCCGGGCGTGGTCAGGAATCCGCCCTGGACGCTGCCTCTGCTGCTCCCGTTCGCCGCCCTTTCCTTCGGCACCGGCTGGTACGCCTGGGCAGCCGCGCAGGTCGTAATCATCGGACTGTGCGCCGCGACCCTGTGGAAGCTGTTCGACGGCGAGGCACGCCCGGCGGTGGCGACCGCGCTCACCTTCCTGTTCCCTCCGGCCGTTTTCGTCGCACTCGGGGGACAGATCGGGGGCGTTCTGCTGCTCGGCCTGACCGGGTTCACCGTCGCCGTCCAGAAGCGCCGTGACTTCGCAGCCGGGCTGTTCCTTTCCCTCTTGACGCTCAAGCCGCACCTGCTGCTTCCATTCGGCGTGGTCGTGCTGTTGTGGAGCTGGCACGAGCGGCGGTTCAAGGCCCTTCTGGGAGCTGCGGCGGGCGTGGCGGTCGGCTGCGCGATTGTCTTGTGGATTCAACCCGGAATATTCGGGCAGTACATGGAATTCGCACGTGTGGAAGTCCCGGAAGAGGACGTCGTATCCACCCCCGGGGCGGCTCTCCGGCAGATCATTGGCTTCCGTCACTTCTGGATCCAGTGGGTTCCGGCGGCCCTCGGGATCGCCTGGGCAGTTTCGCGCTACTTGCATCGGATGAACGTCTGGAGCTGGAAATCCGAGCTCCCCCAGCTCGCGGCCATTTCCTGGCTCGTCGCCCCCTACGGCTGGGTCTACGACATGGTCATCCTGGTCCCGACGGTCCTGGATGGCGCAGTCAGACTGGAACATCAGGATGACGGCGCTTTCGTGCGGAGGGCCTTCCTGGCCTATTTGCTCCTGTGCCTGATCGTCTGGACTCAGCAGCTGGTGTTCGGCTCTGGGGTGGCACACGCCTGGGTCGGGTTTGCCGTGCTGGGCGGGTGGCTGTCGATCCGGGGTCGCACATGAGCGATTCCACAACCGCCGCGAGGCACGCCGTCCCTGCGAGTCGGGCGATTCTGGTCGTCGCTGCGGTGCTCGTTTTCGTGCCCGTCATCACGGCGGTCACCGGGGCATCCGTTCCGTTTCGGAATGATTTCGCCGCCTATTGGCCCGTCGCCCAGCTGCTCCTCGAAGGACAGAATCCCTATGACCCCGTCGCCATCGAAGCCGTTCAGCGGTCGGTCGGCGATGACCTGGGCGGAGATGCGGTCGTCCGGTACCCCCCGTGGTCCCTGCCACTGCTGGTACCGCTGGCCTTCCTGCCGTACGCGCCAGGGTGGTACCTGTGGGTCGTCCTGCAGATTTTTCTGGTCGCAGCAGGTTCGCTCTGGATCTGGCGGCTACTGGGAGGGCGGGAGCGTTCCTTGTTCCCCCTCGCGATCGCATTTCTCTTTCCGCCCGGCCTGTTCGTAGCTCTCGGAGGACAGATCGACGGTCTCCTGCTGCTCGGGGCGGCGGGGTTCCTCTGGGCGATGATGAACGGAAGGGCAGGATTGGCAGGAGCTTCTCTCGGACTCCTGACCATGAAACCGCACCTCTTTCTCGCCCTCGGCATTGCGGTCCTCTATTGGAGTGTCCGTGGAAGACAGATCCGTCTGGTCGCGGCTGCAGCTCTGGTCATCGCGACCGGTTCGGCACTCGCCCTGCTCTTCAGGCCACAGATTTTCCCCGACTACTTCGAGTTCCTTCGATCACCAGCCACTGACTGGACACGAGTGGTCGCTTTCGGAAGCGGGCTCTCTGCCGCTCTCGATGGACGTCTCGCAGTGTTGAATAGGATCCCGGCGCTACTAGACGTGATGGATCTGGTGGTTCTCGTCGTACGGCACCGAGAGAGCCCCGAG
>JARRPS010000087.1:0-8573 GCA_037382625.1 Gemmatimonadota bacterium
CGGCCCCTGGCGGGCCGACGAGTCGCCATCGATCCCGGGCATCCGGGAGCCGGTGCGACAGGGCCCACCGGCTACTACGAAGGGGACGCGAATCTCGCGATCGGCCGGATCCTTCAGCGGATCCTCGCCGACCGCGGTGCGGAGCCGATCCTGATCCGGAACGACCGGGAGCAGATGGGACTCTACGAACGCACCACAGCTGCAGAGGACGCCGACGCCGAGGTCTTCGTGTCGATCCACAACAATGCTCTGCCGGATGGAGTGCGGCCGTTCGGGCGTGAGGGGACGAGCACCTACTACTTCCACCCGCAGGCGGCGGGCCTCGCGACGGCGATCCAGGAAGGGATGCTGGAGACGATGCGGCTGCGCGACCTGGGCGTGTTCTGGGGCGATCTCGCGGTGTGCCGGATGTCGTGGATGCCGAGCGTGCTCACCGAGGGCGCGTTCATGATGATGCCGAAGCACGAGGCGGCGCTGAAGAATCCCGGGTTCCAGGAACTCTACGCGCGCGGCGTGGCCGATGGGATCGAGGCGTTCCTGGCGGCCCGGATCGCGTCGGACGGAGGCGGAGAATGAATGCCGACGAGCTGCGCACGGCGTCCGGCCCGACCCTCGCCGAGGGCGCATGGGTCGCTCCCTCGGCCGACGTGATCGGCGACGTGACGATCGGCGCGCACGCCAGCATCTGGTATCAGTGCGTCCTCCGAGGCGACATCGCGCCGATCACGATCGGCCCGGGAACCAACGTACAGGACCTCACGATGGTCCACGTGGACGTGGATCGCCCCTGCCGGATCGGGGCCGGCGTCGGAATCGGGCATCGCGCAATCATCCACGGCTGCGACATCGAGGATGGTTGCCTCATCGGCATGGGGGCGGTGGTGCTCTCGCACGCCGTCGTCGGCGAGGGCTCGGTGATCGCCGCCGGGGCCCTGGTCACCGAGGGGGCGCGGATCCCTCCCGGGAGCCTCGTGGTGGGCGTGCCGGGCCGGGTCGTCAGGCCGGTGGACGATGCGCTTCGCGGCCGGATCCGGCTCACGGTGGAGCACTACCGGGCGCTGAAGGACCTGCATTCGGAAGGCCGCTGGCGACCCCCGGGCTGAATCCCGATTCGGCCCGTATTTCCGGGGTCATCGTAGTATGTGTAACAGGCGAAAATGAGGCCTTGCACCCCATATGTAGGGGGGTTAGACTTGGTGCACCCCAAGATATTGGGGTGTGCGCGAGAGGTCCTCGAGGCCGCTCGAGGTCGGCCGAGCTTGTCCCGCCCGGTCCGTTGTACCATGCCTTGCAATCGTCCGGAGACGTGACTTCAGGGTGCCCATCACCCTCGGGGGCGTCGTCACCGTAGGGGGCGGGACGCAGCCGACGTGGCGCGCCGAGAATCCGGTCGTAGGGACCGGTGAAGATACAGGAAGCAGAACAACGGCCACGACAGGGAAAGCAGCGAGGACACACCGATGCACGGACCCGACACGACAGTCGCCCCAGAGACCGCCACGACCACCGGAACACTCGAGAACACGCCCACCGATCTGCCGGAGCCACGGTTGTCGGAGAACGCTCGGACCGTCCTCGCCAAGCGCTACCTCAAAAAGGACCAGGACCTCGAACCGAACGAGACCCCGAAAGACATGTTCTGGCGCGTCGCGCGGGTCATCGCCGGCGTCGATGCCAGCTACGGCGCCAGCGAGGAACGCGTGGAACAGGT
This sequence comes from Gemmatimonadota bacterium, assembly GCA_037382625.1. Taxonomy (GTDB): domain Bacteria; phylum Gemmatimonadota; class Gemmatimonadetes; order Palauibacterales; family Palauibacteraceae; genus Carthagonibacter. The sequence goes on from JARRPS010000087.1 coordinate 1,712, forward strand.
CGCCCGCACCTTCTACGGAATCATGGCCGATGGCGAGTTCGAGCCGAACAGCCCGACCCTCATGAACGCGGGACGTCCTCTCGGTCAGCTCTCGGCCTGCTTCGTCTTACCCGTACCCGACAGCCTCGAGGGAATCTACGAGACTCTGCGCGACATGGCGTTGATCCACCAGTCCGGCGGCGGTACCGGATTCGGCTTCAGTCGGCTGCGTCCCTCGGGCGATGTCGTGAAGTCCACGATGGGGGTGGCCAGCGGCCCCGTGTCTTTCATGGAAGTCTACGACGCCTCGACCGAGGCGGTGAAGCAGGGCGGCACGCGCCGCGGCGCGAACATGGGAATCCTCCGAGTCGATCATCCCGACGTGCTGGAGTTCATCGACTGCAAGGAGGAAGGCCACAAGATCACCAACTTCAACATCTCGGTCGCGGTCACCGACGACTTCATGAACGCCGTCGAGCGGGGCGAGAGCTACGCGCTGCGCAACCCGCGGGGCGGAGAGCCCGTCGGTGAGCTCGATGCGCGCGAGGTGTTCGAGAAGATCGTGAACGGGGCATGGCGCAACGGAGAGCCCGGCGTCTACTTCATCGACGAGGCGAACCGCTACAACCCCGTGCCGCACATGGGTTCCTACGAGGCGACGAATCCATGCGGCGAGCAGCCGCTGCTGCCCTACGACGTCTGCAACCTGGGCTCGATCAACGTCGGCCGGTTCGTGCAGGACGGCCGGATCGACTGGGACAGCTTGAGGACTGCCGTGCACCGGGCCACGCATTTCCTCGACAACGTCATCGATGCGAACCAGTACCCGCTCCCGCAGATCGACGAGCTGTCGAAGAACATCCGCCGCATCGGTCTGGGGGTGATGGGCTGGGCGGACATGCTGGTGAAGCTCGGAGAACCGTACGGCTCGGCACGTTCGATCGAGCTCGGCCGCGAGCTGATGCGTTTCGTGGACGAGGAGGCGAAGGTCGAGTCCGAGCGGCTGGCCCGCGAGCGCGGAGTCTTCCCCGAGTGGGAGCGCTCGATCTGGGGCCCGGATGACAGCTGCGCCCGCGACGAGATGGGGGCTCGAATCCGTCCGATGCGCAGGCTTCGGAACTGCAACGTGACCACGGTCGCCCCGACCGGCACCATCTCGATCATCGCCGGATGCTCGAGTGGCATCGAGCCTCTGTTCGCCGTCGCGTTCATGCGGAATCAGGCGGGCGTGCTGATGCCCGACGTGAATCCCGAGTTCGTGAAGGTCGCGAAAGAGGGGGACTGGTACTCCGAAGAACTGATGCGCCGGATCGCCGACGAGGGCCACATCCACTTCGACGAGGTGCCCGCGGAGGTGCAGGCGGCGTTCGTCACGGCGCACGACGTCACGCCCGAACAGCACATCCGGATGCAGGCCGCTTTCCAGCAGTACACGGACTCGGCGATCTCGAAGACCTGCAACTTCCCGAAGGAAGCGACGGTGGAAGACGTCCGGCGGATCTTCGAGCTCGCGTACGAGCTCGACTGCAAGGGCGTGACGGTCTATCGCGACGGCTCGCGGGAAGCGCAGGTGCTCTCGACCGGAAAGACGGCGCGCAAGGTGGCCGCCGAGGCCGCCGCTCGCGGGGTGCACGCGTCGCCGGGCACGGGTCTCGTCGACCCGGAGACGGTCGCCGCCTTCGAGAAGCTGGACAACACCGAGCTGGCGGCCGAGCTGGCCGGAGCCCTCGCCCGCGTCGAGGAGCTGGAAGGCGAGCTGGAGGAGCAGGGCGAGACGATCGCGGCGCTCGAGGGCGGATTCATGAAGCAGCCCGAGATGCGTAAGCGCCCGGCGATTCTGAAGGGCGTGACCCGCAAGATCGATTCGCCGCTCGGCGACATGTACGTGACGATCAACGAAGACGAAGAGGGACGGCCGTTCGAGGTGTTCGTGGCGCTCGGGAAGGCCGGCGGACCGGCGATGGCCGACGCCGAGGCGATCGGCCGATTGATCAGCCTGGCGCTGAGAAGCGGGATTTCGCTTCGCTCGGTCCACAAGCAGCTCCGGGGGATCTCTTCGGACCGGGCCGTCGGGTTCGGTGCGAACAAGGTCCTGTCCAGCCCCGACGCGATCGCACAGGTCGTCGAGCGCTACCTGGAGGAGAAGGAGGGCATTCAGCAGTCACTGCCGATCCCCGAGGTGGGCGCCGCGAAGCAGACGAACGGGGGCACTCAGACTTCGGAGAAGCCGGTGATCCACCGGTTCGAGACCCAGGCGGCGATCCAGTTCATCGGAACGTGCCCCGACTGCGGATCGAGCCTGGAGTTCGCCGAGGGATGCATGAAATGTCACGCCTGCGGCTACAGCGAGTGCGGCTGATTTCAGGATCGGTCGGGCGGTAGCGGCCCGGCGGTGTGCTCCTCCGGGACGCGCCGCCGGACAATATGGCAGGTGGGACAGCGAAAGCCCGGCCCTCGTGGCCGGGCTTCGCATTTCGGGGCCTGTCCCGGTCGTCATCGCCGGAATCGTACCGGCATTGCCGCTGACCGCTCGCCGCGCGCTCGGTGACCCGTTAGGCTTTCGATTCAACCCCAAAGGCAGGGAGCCATGAAGCAGGTCCTCGTCCTCGGGGCCGGACGCAGCGCCCCATTTCTCGTGCACCGCCTGCTGGACATGGCGGAAAGTTCGGACTGGTTCGTGACCGTCGCCGACCTCAACCGGTCGGCCGCCGAGTGGCTGGTGGCGGGTCACTCGCGCGGTGCAGCGATCCGCTTCGATGTGAACGACGCGGCTATGCGGGATGCGCGGATCTCTCAAGCCGATGTGGTCATCAACATGCTGGCGCCGGCCTTTCAGCATCTGGTCGCCTGGGACTGCCTCTCGCACGGCACCCACATGCTCTCGGTTTCCTACCGGGACGAGGCGGTGCGAGCTCTGGACGCGGATGCGCAGCGCCGGGGCGTGCTGATCCTATCCGAGCTCGGACTCGATCCGGGCATCGACCACATGTCCGCCATGGCACTATTGGACAAGATCCGAGGCGAAGGCGGACGGGTCCGGGCATTCCGGTCCTACGGATCCGGCGTGCCGGCTCCGGGGCAGGAGGTGAATCCGCTTGGATACTGGGTGACCTGGAATCCGCGCAACGTCGTGATGTCGGGCGCGCACGGAGCCCAGTACAAGGAGAACGGACGGATCCGACTGGTGCCGCACCACCGGGTGTTCCGGCACACCTGGCCGGTGGAGGTCGAGGGCGTCGGGACGATGATCGCCTACCCGAACCGGGACTCCGTCTCCTACGGCGCGGTCTTCGGGCTCGACGATGCGGAGACGATCGTGCGGGCCACGATGCGCTGGCCGGGGTGGTGCGAGACATGGGACGCCGTGATTCGGCTCGGATTGCCGAACGAGAGCCTTCGGATTCCGGATCTCGGTGATCGCTCGGCCCGCGAGGTGGTGGAAATGTTCCTTCCCGGAAACGGTGAGCCGGCGCCGGACGCCTTCGAGGTCGAATCCCGGGTGGCCGCGCTGCTCGGCCTGCCCGTGGACGGCGAGGTGATCGAAAACCTGCGCTGGCTGGGGCTGTTCTCAGCCGGACCGCTGGAGTGTGACGGCCGCACACCGGCCGAGATGATGATCCACCTCCTCCGGACCCGGTTGTCGATCCCGGCCGGGGGCCGGGACCTCGTGGTTCTCCGGCACGAGCTGGATGTGATCGCCGTGGACGGCGGCGAGGAGAGGATCACGTCGACGATGGCGACGGAAGGCGCGTCGGGGTTCACGGCCATGTCCAGGACCGTAGGACTCCCGACGGCACTCGCCACGCAGTTGCTCCTCGAGGGCGAGCTGACCCTGACCGGAAGCCTCATTCCTACGCACCCGGCCGTGTATGGTCCGATCCTCGACGCGCTGGCCTCGGAGGGCCTCACCTTCGAGGAGACGCGCCGACCGATCGATCGAGGCGCAGGGGAGGCCGGAGCGACGTCGGCCCGCGTCCGGGAGGCGATACGGTGAGCGAGCTGCAGCGTTTCGGGATCGTCGGGACGAGCCGGAAGGAGAACGAGCATCGGGTCCCGATCCACCCGGTCCACTTCGATCGGATTCCCGGTGCCGTGGCCCGTCGTCTCCTGTTCGAGCGCGGCTATGGAGAGCCGTTCGGCGTCGCGGACGAGACGCTCGAGAAGCGGTTCGCAGGAGTGGCGGATCGCGCAGAGCTGCTCGGCGCCTGCGATGGAGTGCTGCTGCCGAAGCCGGTGGAGGAAGACCTGCGGGAGCTGCGAGAAGGAGCGGTCCTGTGGGGCTGGCCCCACTGCGTCCAGCAGCGCGAGATCACCGATCTGGCGGTCGAGCGGGGCCAGACGATGCTCGCCTTCGAAGCCATGTACCTGTGGTCCGAGGGGACCCGCGGGATGCACCTCTTCTACCGCAACAACGAATTGGCGGGCTACTGCGCCGTATTGCACGCTCTTTCTCTGAGCGGGGAGACGGGGCACTTCGGACGGCCGCTGCGGGCGACCGTCGTCAGCTTCGGGTCGGTGAGCCGGGGCGCGATCCGGGCTCTGCAGGGACTCGGCATCCACGACTACGAGGTCTACACGCTGCGGCCCCCGTGGGCCGTTCGGGATCGCATGGCCGGAGGGCTGTTCGGCCGAATGGTCCGAAATCCGGGCACAGGTGTCCACGTGCTCGAGCCCGACGGAACCCGTCGCGGGATGGTGGAAGCCTTCGCCGACGCCGACGTGATCGTCAACGGGATCCTCCAGGACACGGATGCCCCGATCCTGTTCATGGAGCCGGGTGATGAGAGTCGGTTGAGGGTCGGTTCGCTGATCGTGGATGTCAGCTGCGACCTCGCTATGGGTTTCCCCTTTGCCCGGCCGACTTCCTTCGAAAATCCGACCTTCGAGGCAGGGCCGGCGCTGTACTATGGCGTGGACCACACCCCGAGCTGGCTCTGGCGGAGCGCCAGCTGGGAAATCTCCGACGTGGTGGTCGCGTGGCTGGGTCGCGTGCTGTCGGGGCCCGAGGCATGGGAAGAGGACGAGACTCTACGCCGCGCGATCGAGGTGCGCGGCGGCGAGATCCTGAATCCGAAGATCCTGAGTTACCGAGAGAGGCAATAGAGACGGGTCCGACGCTCCTCGAACGAACCGGCACGTCGGCCCCGGGGACCGACACCTCAGCCCTCGCCCAGGTAGCGCTCCGGGATCGGCACCTCCGGGCTCTCGGCCTGCCAGTACACCTGCAGTACCCACCAGCGCCCACCGTCGAACAGGAGCTGGAAGCTGTTGATGCCCCTCATGAAAGGCCTGCCCGCTTCCATCTCGTCCGCCGTGCGATACGAATCATAGGTGCTGAACACGTGCGCGATGTGCCCGAACCGCTCCTCGACGCGGTGAGCCTCGGTCTCGAAGAATCCGTTGGCTTCGAGCTGGCCGCCGGCCGCCGCGATGTACTCCTCCGGGCTCCATACGAGGTATCGGGTCGTTCCGTCCGGAGCCTGTCCGGAGGGAACCAGCCGGGCTTCCGGCAGAAACAACGAGCGGAAGCGGTCCCAGTCGCGCGCCTCTCCTGCCGGTCCCGATATTACGTCGTACACGGCGGTGATGATCGCATCGATCGATCTCACATCTTCGGCTCGCGCCAGCGGGACGTCGAGGTCGGACGTGGAGCGGCCCCAGTCCTGAGCGGCCGCCGGAGTCGCCAGCAGGACGAAAGTCAACATGGCGGCGAGGATTCTCTTCGACATTCTCTCTCCTGGTTCGGGACGAAGCCTCGATAGGGAGAACCCGCGAGCAGCGGCAGGCGTTGCGCGGAACCCGGGTGGGCTTTCACCGGTACCCCGGCCCATGAGCGCGCACGAGCCCCACCCGATCCGCGGCCGGTTCAACGCCTGGTTCCTGGCGATCGCCGAACCCGGGATGCACCGGGAGTACGGGGAGAGGAAGCGCCGGCTGTTCGGTGAGATCCCGGAGACCGTGGTCGAACTGGGGCCCGGCTCCGGAGCCAACTTCCGTTACTATCCGCGCGGCACGAGAGTCATCGCCGTAGAGCCGAACCCGATGATGCTGAACCGGATGCGGGCGCAGGCCGCGCGGCACGGGATCGAGATCGATCTCCGCCATGCGGGGGCCGAAGGAATGGAAGTGGAAACGGCGAGCGCGGAGCTCGTCGTCTCGACTCTCGTCCTGTGCAGCGTGCGGGATCCCGAGAAGGTCGTGTCCGAGGTGAAGCGGGTCCTCCGGCCCGGCGGCCGCTTCGCCTTCCTCGAGCACGTCGGTGCCCCCGAGGGATCGGGGAAGCGGAGGCTCCAGGAGAGAATCCACCGGCCGTGGCGGTGGCTGGGCGAGGGGTGTCACCTGACCCGCGACACGGCGCGTACCTCGAGACGGCCGGTTTCGCCTCGCTCGAGCTGGAGCGGTTCGATTCCGAGGTGAGTTGGGCACCCTGGGCACCGCACATCGCGGGATTCGCGATCCGCTGAGGCCGCGGGACCCTCTGTCGGGGCAGGGCGCCCGAGGTGCGGGCTCGCGCCGCGATGCGGCTTCCGGCTAGGATTCTCCCATGCATACCGCACGTCGCACCCATGGCTTCACCGAATCCGTGATTCGCGAAATGACCCGCGTCGCCGACCGGTGCGGCGCGATCAACCTCGCACAGGGTTTTCCGGACTTCGCGGCCCCCGAGGTACTTAAGGAGGCTGCCGTCCGCGCGATCCGGGACGAGGTGAATCAGTATGCCGTGACGTGGGGCGCGCCGCGGCTGCGGGAGGCGGTCGCCGCCTGTTACGAGCGATGGTACGGATTCGAGGTGGACCCGGACCGTCACGTGACGATCACATGCGGGGCCACCGAGGCGATGGTCGCGGTGATGCTCGCGCTCGTCGATCCCCGCGACGAGGTG
>JARRPS010000088.1:0-7607 GCA_037382625.1 Gemmatimonadota bacterium
CGAGCCCACTTCCCAGTGGGCTCGGCAACCCGACGGGCGCCACAGGATCCTTGAGACCGGCGGCGCCTGGCGATCTCCTCCGCGGGTCATCCATCCGGACCCGTCGCGTGTCTAACAGGGTACGAATGCCGGACCGGCAGCGGGGAGAACCGCTCCCGCCGCTGGCGGCAGCCTTGCACACGGAATAATCTCGGTACGTTATGGGCGAGTTTCTGCATAGACTGGCCGAAAGACGATTGGTCCAGACGGCGGCCGTGTACGCGGGCGGCGCCTGGCTTCTTCTCGAAGCCACCGATTTCTTCGTAGACAACTACGGGCTGGCTTCCCGTCTGCTCGACATCGCCGTACTGCTCATCGTTCTCGGCTTCCCGGCGGCGCTGATCATCTCCTGGTATCACGGCGAAAAGGGCCGCCAACAGGTGGCCCGCACCGAGGCATCCCTGCTCCTCACCCTGGCCGTGCTCGCGGCGATCGGCACCTATCGTATCTCGGTCGGGGAGGAGATCGGGCCGATCGGGAACGGGACGAACCCCGCCTCGCAGACGGCCAGACTGGCAGAGAGCGGCGCCGCGCTCGGCGAGCGATCGGTCGCGGTTCTCCCCTTCGTGAACAGCACCGGGCAGGACAGCCTCGACTGGCTCGGACCCGGGCTTTCGGACATGCTGACCTCGAGCCTCGCCCGGACGGGCGATCTCAAGGTCGTGAGTCCGCAACGGCTGTTCGAGCTGCTCCGGGAAGCGGGCCGGGAAGAGACCGAGCGGATTCCCGATGATGTGGCGATGAACATCGCTTCGGTCTCGGGAGCCCGGCGGATGGTTCGCGGCTCCATTCACGGGCAGCCCGGGGACCTCGCCGTCGAAGCCCAGCTGATCGACCTCGATGACGGGACCATCGTGGCCGCCGAGCGCGTTCGGGGGGACGACGTGTTCGCGCTTTCCGACTCGGTGGCCCTGCTCTTGTCGGGCCGGGTCGTGGCGGCGGCCGGTCCGCCCCCCGCGAAGGGCGGATTGGCTTTCGCGGATCGTCGTCCCGACGAAGCCACTCGTCCGTCGTTCGCCCTCGTCGGAGACATCGACAAGCTGAAGGAATTCCAGGTCGACCTGCGGAAGACCTGGGACTCCTTGAGCGTGGACAGCATCGGCGCCCGATACCGCATGGTCGAATTGCTCGAGCAGGTTCCCGGCCGCGAAGACGAGATCCGGCAGGCGCTGGAGGAGATCGTCCGGATCGATCCCGGGCAGGCACGAGCCTGGTCACGACTGGCGCGCGTCGCGGCCGCGCAGGGAGACGAACAGACGGCAAACGAGGCTCTCGAGCGGTACGTCACGGTCGTCGAGGATCCGACGCGGGCTCGGCTCGAGTCCGGTCGCGTATACGAGGATCTCGACCGGGTCGACGCGGCGCGCGCGCAGTACCGCGCGGCGCTGGAGCTCGATCCGGCCGACAGCCGTGCAATGGGACGGCTCTCCACCTCGTATCTGAAGCGGGGGGACCCCTCCGGTGCGCGAGACGCGCTGGCGCCCTGGATCGATCACCCTGATCCTGCGGTCTCCGCTCACGCGCGACTGCTCACGGGCGATGCCTGGGCGTGGGAAGCGGAGTTCGAACGGGCGGTCGAGGCCTACCGCCAGGTCGAGACGATCGGGAATGCACAGGACAGTCCCGAGCTCCGGGCGGACGGTCTCGAGGGCGCCCTCGCCGTGCAGTGGGCGGCGGACAGCACCTGGGGGGGAACGCGGCTCGGCCGTTATCAATCTGTCTGGAAGCTCCTCGAACTGGGTCGCGTGGATGAAGCCCGAAACGTGGTCGAGGCCGCGGAAAGGGTCCAGGTCAACGACGCCGATCGGGTTCTTCCGGTCGACTACCACGTGATCCTGTACGCCAAGGGCCGCGTCCACGAGGCCCTCGGACACCGCGACGCGGCCATCGCCGCGTACCGGGAACTGCTCGGAGACTGGGGGGATCGGATCGATTCGTTGCCCCGCTTCCGGGACACCCCCGCTCGTCTTCGGGCTCTGGAAGGCTGAGCCCCTTCTCGCTCTTGCCCCACATGCCAGCCGTTCCCACCGTACGTGAGATCATTGCGCCGGCAGCGAAACGCGACGAGCCACGGACGGGACGATGAGCGAAGAATCGAATGGAGGGGGAAGCGGGATCGCACGGGAGCGCCGATCGGATGACGCTCCGGCCTACCTGATACAGCGCACGGCTCGACTGCTGCGCGTGCTCTTCCTCAAGGTCGTCGACACGACGGAGACCGGAGTGACACCCGAGATGTGGCGGGTGCTCTCCCGTCTCCTGGCCCGGGACGGACAGTCGCAGTCCGAGATCGGTGCGGCGCTCTTCCGGGACCGGCCGAACACCTCTCGCATTCTCAACGGACTGGAACAGCGAGGCTACATCGCCAGGGAGCCGGATCCCGAGGATCGTCGCTGCACCCGCATCCGGATCACCCCGGCGGGTCGGACCTTCGTGAGCGAGCGGGCGCCGCTCGCGATCCAGGTGCGGGATCGTTTGTACGAGGGGATGAGCCGGAAACGTCTCGACGCGATGCGGGAGACGATCCGGGAGATCGAGGAGAACGCGCTGACGATTCTACGTGAGCTGGAGGAGGGAGCGTTCGAGCCGCTCGAGGACGAGCCGGACGGATCCGGCACCTCGTCCGCGAAACGCAAGCGCAAGAAAAAGAAGAAGAAAAAGAAGAAGCGCGGGTGACGGAATGCGAGACGGCCGGAAGGGAATCCCCTCCCGGCCGTCTCGCCGTCTCTTGTCGGGTTCGAGGTCGGCTCAGCCCGACTTCTTGAGGCGAATCGACCCGTTCACGGTCTCCAGGCTCAGGTCGCGCCCTCCACTCCCGATCGTTCCTTCCATCTTCCGATTCGAGAACTTCCCCTGGATGGTGAGCGGGAAGTCGGTCTCCAGGCCTCCGTTCACGGTGCTCGCCCTCACGCGTGCGCCGGCGTCCGCCGGCATCTCGACGGTGATGCTGCCGTTTACGGTGTCGAAGTCCAGGTCGCCCTTCCAGTCCGCCCGGCCCATCGACGCCTTGATCGAACCGTTCACCGTGCTGGCCTTCGCCAGACCGCTCGTCGATACGTTGATCCCGCCGTTGACCGTGGATGCGTGGACGTCGCTCTGCAGTCCTGCCGCGTCCACGCCCCCGTTCACCGTGTTCGCGCGGAACTCCACGCCGGCCGGGACTTCGACGAAGAAGTGAACCGACACATCGTTGTCGTGCGAGCTCAGGTGACCCGCATCGCCCGGCTTGCACTCGTTCTTCCGCCCGCGGTCGTCGGGATAGACGGCGCAGATCGTCACGCCATCGCCATGCTCCACGACCTCGATCCGGACCTCGTTCGGATCGTCATCGCGGCCCTTCTTCTCCGCACGGACTCGAACCTCCGAGCCCGATGTGAAGGTCGCGTCGATGTCTCCGTTGATCCCCTTGACCTCGACCCCGTCCCCGCGGTCCACGCGCCCCTGCCATTCGAAGTCCTGCGCGCTCGAGCTTCCCGGCAGGACGGCGAGTCCCGCCAGAGCCAGCGCCGCCATCGTCGTTCCCCTGATCATGATATCCGCTCCTCCGCGCGACTATGGCCGCAACAGTTGAATGGTGCCGTCGAACGTCGAGATCTCCAGCAGTGCCTTACCGGATCCCAGCGTGAACGAGAAGCTACGCTGGTCCATGTCTCCCGAGAGGGTCACGGGGAAGTCGGCCTCCAGGTCGCCGCTGAAGGTCGAGACCGAAACCCGTGCGTTCGTTCCGTCCGGGACGGTGATCGTGATATCGCCGTCGTGCGTGGAGAGGAAATACCGTCCGTCGTCCCGGATCGTCCCCCGGTAGATCAGGTCGCCGTCCACCGTGTTCACCTCGACGTTGTCGGAGGTGATCCCGTCCAGAGTGATGTCCCCATCCACGTTCTGCACGGAGACGACGCCGGAAGACCGCGAGACGATCACGTCCCCATCCACGGAGACGAGTGCGATGTTTCCTTCCGCACCTTCGACGGACACTCCGCCCTCTACCGAATTGAGCGTCGTGTTCCCCCGGCCTCCCTGCACGGACACGGCTCCCTCTACCGTGTTCACGGCAACGTTGGAGCCGAGCCCCTCGGCGTCGAATACCATCTCGATTCCTGAGGCCTCGACCGACATCCGGTTCGGGATCGTGATCTGAAGGTCGGTGGCGTCAGATCCGAGCCGCTCCGGACGAACCCGTACGGAGAGAGTGGGGGCCGAGTAGCGAACCTCCACGGCATCGTCCCCTTCGTATTCGGCGACGATCCGGGCCTGCGCCTGGTTCCACGTGCGAATCGTCACCGAACCTTCCATCACGTTGTGGATCTCCAGACGCCCGTCCGCGGCGACTGCCAGCGTCGTGTCGGTCTGCTGCTGCGGGGCCACCGCGAGGGCGGCGAGCAGAGCGGCCGAAAGATGAGTGATCATGGTTCGTTCCTTCCTCTTCTACTTCAGGTCCGCACCGCGGAAAGCGCGGCTGCCTTCTCCAGGAGTCTGACCTTGCGGGACTTCGAGTCCGCGAGGTGTCGATTGAGCCAGATGTTCCCCGGGTCGGCCTCCAGCGCCGCAGAGGCGCTTTCGATCGCCCGGTCGATAGTGGCCAGGCTCTCCTCGAGGATCCGGACGGTCGAGCTGTCCAGATTGTCGCGCCCCTCGGCGAGTCGAGCTTCCAGCGCGGCGATCGCGACATCCGACTTACGTGAAGGATTCCGCGGTTCCGTGCTTTCCACGAGCCGGACGGGATAATTTTCGGGACTCGTTGTCGTCACCGCCGCGTCTCCCGCGTCCGTCGTGGCGATCGCGGTCGGCTCTCCGGCCGCGAAACCTCCCAGCGCCCTCGCCACCCACAGCGCGCCGGATCCCATCACCAGCGTCGCGATCATCGCCGCGGCGAACTGAGGCACGGTGAAGGTGAGCCTGCGGCGGGAATGTCGGGCTGCATCCAGCTCCACCACCCGATCCGCCTCGATGCGGGCGGCGATCTGCGGCCAGAGGTCCCTGTCGGGCCCCCGCTCCTCCGCCTCGCCGGCCACCCGCTTCACCTCGCGGAGCTCGTCCAGGAGGTGCGCGAGCCCGGCGTCGGTCGCGAGCTCCTGCTCGAGCGCCGCGCCTTCCGCTTCGGACAGCTCACCGTCCAGGTACTCCGAGAGTCTCTGGAACCGGTCGTCGTTCATCGTCTCGTTCCTCGCATTGCTCAGCGACTCAGGTGTCGTCGCAGGATCATCCGTGCCCTGTGCAGCTGTGCCTTCGTCGTTCCCGTCGTGACGCCCAACAGCTCGGCGATCTCACGGTGCCGGTATCCTTCCACGTCGTGAAGCACGAAGATCTCTCTCGCCCCATCCGGCAGCCGGTCCAGCGCCGCTTCCAGTTCCAATCGTACGATCGGTCTCTCCATCGTTCGCGATTCCCGCTCCAGCGTGGCCTCGCCGTCACCTATGAATCGCTCTCTCCGTCGTCCGAGCTCTTTCCGTTTCCCGAGGACCAGATTTACCGCGACCCGGTGCAGCCAGGTGCCGAATGCCGCGTCCCCGCGGAAGGAGTCCAGCTTCGACCAGGCTCTCACGAAAACGTCCTGCGTAACTTCGTCGGCCAGATCGTCGCCCAGCATGCGCCTCGCGAGACCGTGAATCCGCGCCACGTGCGCCCGGTACAGTCGCTCGAAAGCCAGGACGTCACCGGCCGCAGCGCGGCGTACATCGTCCCGTTCGTCCAACGACCCGCCGGGGTCGTCGTTTCGCGATTCGGCCAATGCGGTCCCCGTGTTCATGCAGAAGATTGGATAGCGGGCGTGCGCGAATGGTTGACGCCGCCTTGCACGTTGCGCAACGGGTCCTCCAGACCGAGCATGGGCGGCATGAATACGGATTCGGGTCCCGGAGCGCCGGATACGCGCGGTGCCGCGGTGTGGTACCACACCTTCGGCTGCAAGGCGAACCAGTACGACACCGAGCGGATGCGCCAGGAGCTCGAGAGCCGGGGCGCGCTGACGGTCGACGACGTCGCCCGGGCCGATACGGCCGTGCTCAATACCTGCACGGTGACCGAGGCCGCCGACCGGGAGGCGATGCGGACCGTTCGCCGCCTCGCGCGCCGCCACCCCGAGTTGCGCCTGGTGGTCGCCGGATGCTCCTCGGCCCTTCGCGCCGCCGAGTACGAGGAAATGCCGCAGGTGGACGGAGTGGTTCCCGGCCACGATCCCGTGGCCGTCGCGCTCGCCGTGGCCCCCGAGGTGCATCTCGCGGCCACGGATGAAGAGCCGATCGGAGGGGTTCTACTGCGCTCGAATCGCAGGGGGAGCCGTGGATGGCTCAAGATCCAGGACGGGTGCGACCGGAAGTGTTCGTTCTGTGCCACTCGCCTGGCCCGGGGCGCTAGCCGTTCCCGGCTTCCCGGCGAGATCCTAGCCGAGGCCGAGCTTCAGGCGGAATCGCATGCCGAGCTGGTTCTTACCGGTATTCACATCGGCCACTACGGGCTCGACCTCGGAGCCGGCACGAACCTCTCCTCACTCGTCGCGGATCTGCTGGAGCGGCTGCCCGGGGTCCGGTTCCGGCTCGGATCGATCGAGGCCACCGAGATCGATGACGCGCTGCTGGAGCTGATGGCCGGGTCCGGGGGCGCTCTCGCGCCGCATCTGCACGTGCCGATGCAGAGTGGCAGCGACGAGGTACTCCGGGCGATGCGGCGCTGGCACACCCGCGAGCAGTATCGGCGGCGTGTGCTCGAGATCGCGGATCGGATCGAACCGCTGGGACTCGGAGCGGATGTGATCGCCGGGTTCCCCGGCGAGAGAGACGAGGACCACGCCGAGACCCGGGCCCTGATCGAAGAGTTGCCGTTCACCTACCTGCACGTGTTCCCATGGTCGCCGCGCGAAGGCACGCACGCCGCGTCCCTCCCGGACCGGGTGCCCCGGGAGATCGCTGCCGGGAGAGCTCTCGAACTTCGGGAGATCGGGATCGAAGCGGGAACCGCCTACGCCGCCTCGCGCGTCGGAAAGCTCGCCCGGGTCGCGATCGAGAGCAGAACGTCAGGGCTGACCGGAGACTACCTGCGGGTCCGGCTGCGGGGAGCGAACCGGGAGCCGGGAACGCTGGAATGGATGACGCTCTCCGGCACCGCGACCGATCTCAAGGCAGGAGCGGGAGCAACGGGGCGGGCCGCGCTTCCGGTGCTGGAAGCGGCGGCCGCCCCGTAGATCGATCGGGCGGCGAGGCGGGATTCAGCCTCCGGTGTCCGGTGAACGGCTGTCGTTCGATCGATCGCGATCCGCGAAGCGGCCGTCGGGATTCAGCCGCACCCGGCTGATGGGAGGAGAGGCGGACACCCGCAGGACCGCCGTCCTCGCCCCGCTCAGCCAGGTCTCGACGGGGACCTCGGCCGTCTCCACGGATCCGTCTTCCCGTTCGATCTCGATTCTCGCCGGCATCGGAAGATCACCCCGGTCCTCGATCGTGATCACCGCCTGTGGCCCATCGATCTCGACCGACGCGAGCGCGTGGTCCAGGGTCCACTGCTCGTAGTACCAGCTGCGCCAGAACCAGTCCAGGTCCTGCCCGCTGGCCTGCTCGAACCAGTGAAAGAAGTCC
>JARRPS010000089.1:0-7584 GCA_037382625.1 Gemmatimonadota bacterium
CCGTCCAGTTCGCGCTCGCCGTCGTCCATCCACCGGCCGGAAATATCGGGGGTGGAGGATTCCTGGTCGCCCGCATGACCGACGACACCCGCGTTGCGCTGGACTTCCGAGAGAAGGCGCCGCAGGCGGCGACTCGCGACATGTACCTCGACGCAGAGGGCAAGGTCTCCGATGAAGGCTGGGACGGCCACCGCGCCGCCGGCGTGCCCGGCTCGGTCGCCGGGATGGAGGCGGCTCACAGGCGATTCGGGACCCTGCCGTGGGAGCGGCTCATCGAGCCGGCGATCCGGCTGGCCCGCGACGGTTTCCGGGTCGAGCGGCGCCATCACGACGATCTGGCGTCGGCTCGGGACCGGCTGGCCCGCTATCCCGCCACGGCGGCGGCCCTCCTTCCAGGCGGTGCGGCGCCCCCCGTCGGCTCGATCCAGCGACAGCCCGACCTGGCGCGGACGCTCGAGGCGATCGCGGAGCACGGAAGCGCCGGTTTCTACCGCGGCTGGGTCGCCGACTCGATCGAGGCCGAGATGCGGCGGGGCGGAGGCCTGATCACGAAGGCTGATCTCGCGGCCTACCAGGCCGTGTGGCGCGATCCGATCGAGGTCGATTACCGGGGCTGGACGGTGATCTCGATGCCGCCGCCCTCCTCGGGTGGCGTCACCATGGGACAGATCCTCAACATCCTCGAGGCGTGGGAGCTCGGTGCCATCGGCTGGCACTCCCCGGCGGCGATCCACCTCGCGGTCGAGGCGATGCGGCGGGCTTATGCGGACCGGAACTTCTACCTCGGCGATCCCGACTTCGTGGAGATGCCGCTCGCGCGGCTCCTCTCACAGGCGTACGCCGACTCCCTCGCGACCACCATCGATCCGCAGCGGGCCTCCGACTCGCGGGAGTTCAACCGGGTCCCCGTCGAGTCGACCGAGACGACCCATTTCTCGATCGTCGACGCCGCCGGCAACGCGGTGGCCGTGACCACGACGCTGAACGGCGGCTTCGGCTCGGCCGTCGTGGTCCGGGGCGCGGGCTTCCTGCTCAACAACGAAATGGACGACTTCACCTCGAAGCCGGGGGTGCCGAACGCCTACGGCCTCGTCCAGGGAGAGGCGAACGCGATCGAACCGGGCAAACGGATGCTCTCCGCGATGACCCCCACCGTGGTCATCGACCCGGCCGGCCGGACGGAGCTCGTGACCGGAACGCCGGGCGGCTCCACGATCATCACCTCGATCACGCAGATCGTCTCGAATCACATCGACTTCGGGTTGCCCGTCCGCACCTCGGTCGACGCGCCGCGCTTCCACCACCAGAATCTCCCCGACGAGATCCGCTACGAGCAGGGCGGTCTCGATCCTGCCACGGTGTCGGCGCTCCGCCAGATGGGGCACGCGGTACGCGAAAGATCGGGGACGTCGGGCGACGTCGAGTCGATCTGGATCGCGCCGGACGGCACTCGGTACGGAGCCGCCGACCGGCGCCGGGACGGGAAGGCGCTGGGATATTGAGCCCTCCGGTCGCCGGGGCTTCGCAGCGGTGTATATTCCCGGCTCGCGTTTGACATCGGACCTTCCGATACCGGCAACCGAGGGAACGGAATCGAGGGGAGGAGCCACGGCTTGAAGTCGTTCCGGACACTGCTGCCCTACTTCCGACCCTACTGGAAGGGCCTGATCGCCGGGCTGTCCCTGGTCGTCATCGGAAACGTGTTCACGATCCTCGGACCGTGGCTCATCCGGCAGGCCATCGATTCCCTCGCCATCGAATTGAGCCGCGAGCTCCTCCTCCGCTACGCCCTCCTGATCGTCGGCGTGGCGCTTCTCGCAGGGGCCGCGCGCTTCGGCATGCGGGAGCTCCTGAACGGAATCAGCCGCAGGATCGAGACCGACCTCCGGGATGACCTGTTCGCTCACCTGCTCAGACTCCCGGCCGAATTCTACGATCGGTGGCGCACGGGCGATCTGATGAGCCGCGCTACGAACGACGTGCTGGCCGTTCGGATGGTGGCCGGCCCGGCGATCATGTACATGGTGAACACGGCGACGATCTCGATATTCGCTCTGGCCCTGATGATCTATATCAGTCCGACCCTCACCCTCTTCGCCATGATCCCGATGGCGCTGCTCCCGATCGCAGTGGTCTGGTTCGGACGGAGGATCCACACGCGCTTCGAGCAGATCCAGGAGCAGTTCTCGACGATCTCGAATTTCGCGCAGGAGAACCTGGCCGGGATCCGGATCGTGAAGGCTTACGTGCGGGAGGATGATCAGTCCGAGCGATTCGCGGCGTTGAACCGCGAATACATGGACCGGAACATGGCTCTGGCGAAGGTCTGGGGAGGATTTTTCCCGACACTGACCCTGTTGGGCGGACTCGGCGGCGTGGTCGTTCTGTGGCTGGGCGGGCGCCAGATCATCGATGGTCAGATTTCGGTCGGTGACTTCATCGCGTTCGGCTTCTACCTCACCCTTCTGATGTGGCCGATGATCGCTGTCGGCTGGGTCACGAACCTGGTCCAGCGCGGCGCGGCGAGCATGGGCCGGATCGACGCGCTGTTCGCCGAGCCGATCGCGATCGAGGACCCGGTCTCGCCGATCGTGCTCACCGAAGTGCGCGGCGATGTCGAGTTCGACGAGGTCTGGTTCCGCTATCCGGACACCGAGCGGTGGGTGCTGGAAGGCGTGTCATTCAGGATCCAGGCGGGCCAGACCGTAGCGATCGTCGGAGCTACGGCGAGCGGAAAGAGCACACTCGTTCGCCTGATTCCGCGTCTCTATGACGCGACGCGAGGCACCGTGCGGCTGGATGGTGTCGATGTCAGGGATCTCGCACTGGACCAGCTGCGCCGATCGGTCGCGATGGTTCCTCAGGAGCCGTTCCTGTTCAGCGAGTCCCTACGGCGAAATCTCGAGCTCGCCGGAGGAACCGAGGTGGATGAAGCAGTCGAGATCGCCGCTCTCACCGAGACGCTCGACGATCTGCCCGATGGTCTGGAGACGATGCTGGGCGAGCGTGGCGTCAATCTGTCGGGAGGCCAGAAGCAGCGCGCCACGATCGCGCGGGCCCTGGTGCGCGATGCGCCGGTCCTGATCCTCGACGACTCGCTGTCGGCCGTGGACACGGTGACCGAGGAGCGGATTCTCCACGGACTGCGCGGATACATGCGGGGACGGACCTCGATCGTGGTCGCGCACCGGGTGTCTGCGGTGGCCGAGGCGGACCTGATCCTGGTGCTCGAGGATGGGCGGCTCGTCGAGACCGGGACCCACCTGGAGCTTCTCTCGCGAGCCGGCACGTACGCCCGGCTGCTGGAACGGCAGCTGCTCGCCGAGCAGATCGAGGCCGGCTGATCCCGGCCCGAGGAACCGTCGGGCCGGCTCGAACCCGGGCCCTCAGATCCGTTCGAGGATGAACTCGGGGGTGAAACGGGTCATCCACGCCGCGAGTGCCGTGAACCGGCCGCTCATCAGCAGGATCCCCACCGCCAGAAGCAGCACCCCGCTGATCCGCTCGACCCACGGAATCCACTTCTTGAACCGCTCGAAGGTCGAAAGGAACCAGGAGAGGGCCAGCGAGCTCACGAGGAACGGCACGGCCAGCCCCGCGGAGTAGAAGCCGAGCAGCATCAGCCCCTCGCCCATCGTCTGGCGCGTGGCCGCGAAGGTGAGAATGCCGCCGAGAATCGGCCCGATGCAGGGAGACCAGCCGGCCCCGAACGTGATCCCCACGAGCGTGGATCCGAGATAGCCGAGGGGCTTGTTCCTCAGGTGCACCCGACGCTCCCGCTGGAGGAACATCCCGGGCCTCAGGCCGAGCAGGTAGAGCCCGAACAGGGCGATCACGAACCCGCCGATCCGCGCGATCCAGACCTGGTACTCGCGGAGCATCCGGCCGACGAGGGTCGCGGACGCGCCCAGCGCGAGAAACACGAGGCTGAATCCGAGCACGAAAAAGAGGGAGTGAATGAACGCCGTTCGGCGCACGTCTCCGCCGCCCTGTTCGAGATCCTCCAGCCCCACTCCGCTCACGAAAGAGAGATAGGAGGGAACGAGCGGCAGGACGCACGGCGAAAGGAACGAGAGCACGCCGGCCGCGAAAGCGACGGCGATCCCGATCTCGAGCTCGTTCACGCGTCCCTCCGGCAGGCGTTGCAGCGGCCCTCGAGCACGAGCTGACCTCCGAGGAGCTCGAACTCATCACCGGTATCGATGGCGGCGAGCCAGTCGGAGAGGGGAGGACCGCTGACGTCGAACAATCGGCCGCAGTCCACGCATTGCAGATGATGGTGCGCATCGGTCCGGATGTCGTAGCGTGCCGCCCCTTCGCCCTGGGTCAGCTTCTGACAGACGCCGGCGCTCTCGAAGCTCTCGAGCGCGTTGTAGACCGTGGCGAGACTGATGGCCGGAACCCGTCGACGCACGGTTCGGAAGATCTCCTCCGCGGTCGGGTGTGTGCGCATCCCGCTCAGCACCTCCCATACGGCCTCGCGCTGGGGCGTGCAGCGGTGTCCGGCCGTCAGGAGAGTATCGCGTAGCGACGACCCCTCACCGTCCATCCGGGACGCAGTCTCTCCGATCGGTTCAATAAAGGCGGCTTCGTGCACTGGGAATCACGTCAGGTGCGGGTCGGGCCGGCGGATACGCCCCACCGGCTGGAAACGATCTGTTCGAACGGCGGCGGGAAGCTAACCGCTCGAGGACTCCTCGGCCAACATTCGCAGCCAGCTCTCCGGACACCCGTCCACTCGCACGTGGAGTGGCTCGCGGTGATCGCCGAGACGGCGGCGGAATCCGTCCACGACGCGCTGTACGCGGCCCGCGGGGACACGTCCGTATTCCGTGATCCGGACGGTCGGAAGGGGCCGGGACGGAATCCCCGGCTCATGGCCCGGATCGCCGTTCCGGGTCGCACCATTCCCGTTCGAGCCGGTACTCGCGGATGCCTTCGCGAAAGAGCCGTTTCCGGCGGAGCCGTTTCCGTTCGCCGACCCGAGGACGGCATGGCTCCCGTTCGAGGGCCCGGGAGGATCGGTGAACTCCACGGCACACACGCGGCGCATCTCATCGGCGAGCAGGCGTGTGAACAGGACGAAGTCACCCGATTCTTCGATGTCGGGCAGCGGTGGAAACACCCAGAGATCGCAGATCTCGACCGGGGAGACGCGGCGCCCCAGCGCGTGCAGACGCGCGGCGAGCTCCGACTCCACCGCGTTCGTCGCGGCGGACTGTCCGTTTGTCCCGTTTCCGTCGTGCAAGAGCCCTCCAGGGCCAGGTGACACGGAGACGACGCCGCCGGAATCGGCGGTGGACAGGCAGGACGTCGACGAATCTAGGGGATTCGCGGCCGTGCGTACAGGGGATGGCGGATGCGAGCGGTTCAGAATGCCTTCCCGATCGCTGTCAGAACGAGCCGTTCGGTCTCGGTCAGGCCGTGAGGTACGAGCGCACCCGCCGCCTTCACGTGGCCGCCCCCTCCGAGCTCTCGCGCGATGGCGGCCACATCGGTGTCGCCGGCCGACCTCAGCGAGACCTTCGTGCGACCATCCGGAAGCACGCGGAAGAGAACCGCGACCTCCACTCCCTGCAGGCGACGCGGGTACTCGACGATCGCGTCCAGGTCATCCTTCCCGGCACCCGTCAGTTCCATGTCGGCCGGCGTGAGGCTGATCCAGGCGACGGGGAGATCCGGGTGCACCTGCAACGCCTCGAGCGCCCGACGGGTGAGGGCGAGGCTGTCGGCCGTGTAGGTGGCATAGAGTCGCCGGTACATCGCTTCCGGATCGACGCCGATCTCGATCAGTTCGGCCGCGATCCGATGTGCGGGCGGATTGGTGTTCGCGTAACGGAACGAACCGGTATCGGTCACGATCGCCACATAGAGCGCCTCCGCCTCCTCGCGAGTGGCCGGCACCCCCGCGAGCGTGAACAGGTCGTGCACGAGCTCTCCGGTCGCGCAGGCCGAGGGATCACGCACGGAAATCTCTCCGAGCGGCGGTCCGGCCGGCGGGTGATGGTCGATCGTGAGCACCTCCCGACCGGACAGGTGCGAGTGGACCGATCCGAGCCGCGACGGTTCGGCCGTGTCGAGCACCACGAAGAAATCCGCTTCGCGCAGCGCCGGGGCGGCCTCCTCCTCGGCCGGGGTCCAGGCCGGAGTGCCGTCCAGCAGGAAAGCGAAGGACTCGGGAAAGGGCGTCGGGTTCACGATCACCGGCTCGAGCCCGCGCCGTCGCAACCAGCCGGAGAGAGCGGCCTCGCTTCCGGCGCCATCGCCATCGGCATTGATGTGCGTAGTCAGCACGACCTTCAATCCCGGCGTCAGCCGTTCGAGGATCCGGATCAGCCCCTCCCTGCGATCAGCCACCGCGTCCCCTCAGTCGTTTCAGGATTTTCGCCCAGGTCGAGCCGACGTGGACCAGGTGACTGGACGGACGCCCCTCGATCCGGCCCGCGGAGAGCGCCGCGAGCAGTTCGCCCGGCCCCTCGAACGGACGCACCACCGCGCGGGCACGTCCGATCTCACCGAGCATATGCGCATCGCTCCCTGCGCCGAGGGGGAGACCCCGCTCGGTCGCCCAGCGCTGCGCACGTTCGTTCCTCGCCGGATCATGGATTCGTGCGTTGATCCCCTCGACCGCGTCGACGCAGTCTTCCACCGTCGAGAGGAACGCTTCGTCCGTCCCCCGGTGCGAATCGAAGGGATGAGGAAGGTAGACCACGCCGCCCTGGGCCCGGATCGCATCCGCGGTCGTACGGAAGTCCGATCCGGGCGGGATATGTTCGGTGAGAAACAGGCCGATCAGGTCCAGTCCCTCGGAGGTTCGAACCTCTTCACCGACGATGACCCGATCGGGAGCCGCATCGCGGGCGGCGAAGGCCCCCACGATCTGGTCATGGTCGGTGATCGCGATCTTCGCGAGTCCCACCCGCCGCGCCTGCTCGATCACATCGGACGGGTCCGACAGCGAGTCCTTGGAGGCCGACGTGTGCATGTGAAGATCGATCGTCCACTCGGCGCGCCGGCCGTCGTCGCTCTCCCCGCCCCGGGCGGCACTTCCTTCCTCGATCCAACGCCACACTCGCCGCGCATCCCTCTCCAGCGCTTCCCGGCTTCCCGGGTTCCAGATCACCCGGTGGGCGCCGCGCCGTTTCGTGTCCGGGGAGAGCTGCGCCTCTTCGACCGCGTCGAACCCTTCCGCCGTGATCCCGCGCGCCGCCATGACCCGAGTCCGGCGGATCGAAGCCGGCGCGTCCACGGTGACGACGGCGTCGAACTCTCCCTCCAGTCCTTTCTCGAACAGGAGAGGAATCTCCAGTACGACGACCTTCGCGCCCCGGGCCCGGGACTGCTCGAGCCTCTCGGCCCGCAGCCGGTCGACGACCGGGTGTACGATGGCTTCGAGGCGTGCGCGGGCCGCGGCGTCGGAGAACACGACCTGCCGCAGGGCCTGCCGATCGAGGGCTCCATCGGCCGCCAGCATCTCCTGGCCGAACTCCTCCGCGATCCGGGCGAGTCCCTCGGTACCCGGCTCCACCGCTTCGCGCGCCAGCAGGTCGGCGTCGATCCGTTCGGCGCCCCACGACGCGAACA
>JARRPS010000090.1:0-8268 GCA_037382625.1 Gemmatimonadota bacterium
GCGAAGGGGATGGCGTCGAGCCCGGCGATCTCGTACTCACGGTGTCCGGGTCTCTCGCGTCGATTCTCGGCGCCGAGCGGACGGCCCTGAATTTCCTCGGTCGGCTCTCCGGAATCGCGACGTCCGCGCGTCGATTCGCCGATGCGATCGAGGGTACCGGCTGCCTCGTTCTCGATACCCGCAAGACCACGCCCGGCTGGCGCGCGCTGGAGAAGAGAGCCGCCGCCGCGGGAGGGGCCGTGAACCACCGGACCGGCCTCTACGACATGGTCCTGATCAAGGAAAATCACATCCGGGCGGCCGGCGGCATCCGCGCAGCGCTCGACGGCGCGCTCGACCCCGCCCGCGAGGCGGGGGTCGAGGTGGAGATCGAGGTGACGGGGTTCGGCGAGCTCGAGCAGGCGCTGGCCGGGAACGCCCGCGGCGAGAGGCCGCAACGGATCCTGCTGGACAACATGACGCTGGAGGAGCTGGAGCGCTGCGTGCGGCGCGTATCGGGGGCAGGGGGCCCGCGCCCCCGGCTCGAGGCTTCGGGCGGCGTGACCCTGGACACGGCGCGCCGTATCGCCGAGACGGGCGTCGACTTCATTTCTGCCGGGGCGATCACACACTCGGCCCCGGCGCTGGACCTTTCCCTACAGGTGCGACAGGCATGAGCAAGAGGTCCGGGACGGACTGGGACGCGTACACCGAGGCGGATCTGCGCGAACGCTGGGGGCGGGAGTCCGTCCATCTGCTCGAGAGCGTCGATTCGACGAACGAGGCGGCGAAACAGCTCGCGGAAGAGGGCGCGCCGGATGGGACGATCGTGATCGCCCGAGAGCAGACGGAGGGTCGCGGGCGGGCGGGCGCCCGCTGGCATTCTCCGCGAGATGGGGGCATCTACCTGAGCATGGTCTACCATCCGCGCGATCTCTCGCATCCGGGGCCGCTGGTGATTCTCGCCGGACTCGGAATCGCGCAGGAGCTGGAGCGGAGCTTCCCGGTTCTCCGCCCCATGCTGAAGTGGCCGAACGACCTGATCATCGCGGATCGGAAGGTGGGTGGGCTGCTCGCCGAGTCGTCCTGGAGCGAGGCGGCGCCGAAGTACCTGGTCGTCGGCGTCGGACTCAACGTGCGACCGCTCGGCCGGAAGGGCCCGAAGGCGGTGCGGGACAGTGCCACGGCGCTGGACGACCACCTCGACGCGCCGGCAGACGTCGCGGAGGTCACCGACGCCGTGGTCCGGGGCCTGGAGCAGCACCTCTCGCACCCCGAGCCGGTGCTCACGCAGGCACTCCTTGGCGAGCTCGACCGGCGCGACTGGCTTCGCGACCGGCGGGTCGTGCTCACGGTGCCCGGTGCCGAACACGACTCGGTGACCCCGGGAGTCTCGGTCGGGATCGCACCGGACGGCGCACTGCTGTTCCGGCCCGATCGGGGGGCCCTCAGACGGATCATGACCGGAAGCCTGGCGGCGGAATAGCGACAGCGAGGAGGCACGGTGATCCTGGCGGTGGATATCGGAAATACCGAGACGATGCTCGGCCTGTTCGACGGCTACGAGGTCCTCGACAGCTGGCGGCTCTCCACCGAGAGGCAGCGAACGGGCGACGAGCTGTATTTGCAGATCGGAGCGCTGCTCGGCACGCGGAACGGCGGGGAGGCACCCGAGCGAATCGTGATCGCCTCCGTGGTTCCCTCCCTCGATCGGGCCTGGGACGAGGCCGCGGCCCGACTGGAGCTGCCGCTGCGCCGGATCGACTGGCGCACCCCGTTGCCGGTCCGGCTCGCGGTGGACGAGCCTCACTCGGTGGGTGCCGATCGGATCGTCAACACGCTGGCCACCCGATGTCTGTTCGGCCGGGACACGATCGTCGTGGACCTCGGGACCGCGACCACTTTCGACTGCATCAGCTCCGACGGAGCGTTCCTCGGCGGCGTGATCTCGCCCGGGCCCCGGGCCGGAATCGACCGGTTGCACACGCTGAGCTCGAAGCTCCCTTCCGTGCAGATCGCACCGCCCGACACCGTTCTCGGGCGCAATACGGTAGAGGCGCTCGAGTCCGGCGTGTTCTACTCGATCGTCGAAGGCATCGATGGCATCGTCTCCCGTCTGCTGGAAGAGTGGAAGCCCGAGAATCCCATGGTCATCGCTACCGGAGGCCTCGCCGGACTGATCGCGCCGCACTGCCGGACCGTGCAAGAGACGGACCCGTTTCTGACCCTCAAGGGGCTCGCTTGCGCCGATCGACACCTGGCCGGAGCGGTCGCGTGACGGCGCGCCGGAACGATCGGTCTCCGGCAGGGACGATCGTCGCTCTTCTCTGGGCCCTCCTCGCGCCGTCCCTGGCGGTGGCGCAGCAGCCCGCTCGGGCGACGGCCGCCGCTGACCCGATCCCCGGATACGCCGCCGGGTCGTGGGAAACGCAGCGGGAATACGAAAGGGCGCTTCGGGAGGCGATCGATCCGGATACCGTGGCCCGCTTCGCGACGGGTCTCTCGAGCCGTTCGCACATGGCCGGAACCCCCGGGCAGCGAGCCACGCGTGACTCGGTGGTCGCGTGGCTGGAAGCCGCCGGTCTGGAGGTGGGCTACGACAGTCTGGTCCTCTATATGCCGCAACCGCTCGAGGTTTCGGTGGCGCGGGTCCTCCCGGTTCCGCTCGACTTCGATCTCTCGGAGCCGCCGATCCCGGAGGACCCCTCCACCCGTTTCGACGTGGTGCCCGCGTTCCACGCCTACTCGGGCTCGGGGACGGCGGAGGCGGAGATCGTCTACGCGAACTTCGGCCTGCCGGCCGACTACCGCGTGCTGGATTCGCTCGGCGTGTCGGTGGCCGGAAAGGTCGTGCTCGCCCGCTACGGACGCAGCTTCCGCGGGATCAAGGCGCGCGAGGCAGAGCGTCGAGGCGCGGCTGCCCTTCTGCTCTACAACGACCCCGAAGGCGACGGCTTCACCAAGGGAGAGGTGTACCCGCAGGGCCCGATGCGGCCGGAGCGGGGTCTGCAGCGCGGGAGCATCCTGAATTTCGACGGCGACCCCTCGACGCCGAACGGCCCGTCTCTGCCCGGTGCCCCGCGCTTGCCGGAGGAGCGGATGGAGGGGGTGGCCCGCATTCCGGTGGTACCGATCGGCTACGGCGCGGCGGCCGAATTGCTGGGACCCCTCGGAGGCGAGGTGGCGCCCGAGGGCTGGCAGGGCGGCCTCGAGCTGAACTACCACGTCGGTCCCGGCCCCGTCACCGCACGGGTGACGGTGCGGATGGAGACGGGCGAGCCGGCCTACCGCGCGGCGTTCAACACGATCGCCGCGATCCGGGGGACCGAGTGGCCCGACGAGTGGGTGATCGCCGGCGGCCACCGGGACTCCTGGGGGCCCGGCGCGATCGACAACGTGAGCGGGACGACGAGTGTGCTCGCGGCGGCGCGGGCGTTCGCCGACCTGGCCCGCGAGGGAATCCGGCCCCGGCGCACCGTCGTGTTCGCCACCTGGGACGCGGAAGAGTGGGGAATCATCGGTTCGATCGAATGGGTGGAAGCGAACGAGGCCCGGCTGCGCGGATCGGCCGTGGCCTACGTGAACCAGGACGGGGCCGTCTCGGGCGGCCGGTTCGGCTCGGCGGCCTCGCCCGAACTCGCCGGCATGGTGCGGGATCTCTCATCGGAGATCTCCGACCCGGGGTCGGGGCGTCGTCTTCGAGACGCCTGGCTCGCGGCCGTCAACGAGACGCGTGAAGAGGAGCCGTTGAGCGTGCCTCCCGTCGGGACGATGGGTGGCGGCTCGGATCACAAGGGCTTCTATCTGCGGCTCGGCATTCCCGCGGCCGGATTCGGATTCGGCGGGCGCAGCGGCGTCTACCATTCGATGTACGACACTCCGTCCTGGATGCAGCGATTCGGCGATCCCGGCTACCGGTATCACGCCGCGGCCGGCGGAATCACGGCCTCGATGCTGGCCAGGATCGCGAATGCCGACATTCTGCCATACGACCATGTGGCGCTGGCCACATGGGTCAAAGGGGAACTCGGATCGTTGTCAGAAGCGGTGGACGAGACCCTGCGCGTGGCCGGTGCCAGCCCTGATCCCGCGGCCGGAGTCATGGACCCCCCCGAGCCAGTCGCCTCGGGCACCTCGCTCCGAGCCGCCCTGGCGGACGCGCTGTCCGCGGCCGACGGAATGGAGGTCGCGGCTCGCTCGCTCGCGGCCGCGCGTGATGAGCGCCTCGCCTTCGGGCGCCCCGATCCCGAAACCGTTCGAAAAGTGAACGAGACGCTGCGCCGGGTCGGGCAGGAGCTGGCGCCCGAGACGGCCGGACAGGGTGAGTGGAGCCGGAACCTCACCGTGATCTCGGATCCCGACAACGGCTATTCGGCGCTCACCCTTCCGGGGGCGCGCCTCGCCCTGCGGGCGGGAGATCTGGAGGGCGCGGAGGTCGCCCTCGCGGAACTCGCGGATGCAATTCGCGGCGCCACGGACCGAGTCCGGGACGCCGCGCGGTTGCTGGGAGGATCCTGACGCGCTCTCGATTCCCATCCCGGATCACCGCCCGAGATGCGCCTTCGAGGGTCAGTCGGACTTGTTGCAGTAGCCGTTCAGCTTGTCGCGGACCTTTTCGGCGTCCGATGGGCTGACCAGCCGCAGGATGAAGTAGCCGACCACCAGGACCAGCGCGACCTTCACAGCGATCACGAGCAGCGGCATCAGCACGCCGAACAGCAGGCTGAGCACGGTCATGCCCACCAGGCCCAGTACGAGCAGGGTCACGATTGCGCGGAGCATATATTCCTCCCGGTTCTTTCTCTGAACGGGACCGTCGATTCGCAGAGCGGCGATCCCGGTGTTTCCATCGTCCGGTGTCTCATACGAACGGAGAGGCAGTCGGGTTTCAGCAGGTAACGTTTCCCGGGTGCAGGTGCCAGGCTGACAGCCGAAACGCCGGATCGGCAGGCCGCCTGCCGGACCGACCGGCGCCGAAGGCCGAAAAGCGCAGGGAAGGGTCTATTTCGGGACTGAAATCGTGGCACGGCTCCTGCTTTCTCGATCGGACAGGTCGTGCAGCCTTGACCGGCAGAGCCACGCCCGTATTTTTTGACTCGCGACATTGGCACTCAAAAGAGTAGAGTGCTAACAACAGCCGGAACGCCGGCATGAACAGTTCGGTTCATTTCGAGGAGGGAATGGACATGGCGAAATCGAAGATCAAGCCTCTCGCCGACCGTATCGTGGTCGAGCCGCTGGAGGAGACCGAGGAGATGCGTGGAGGTCTCTACATCCCCGACACGGCGAAGGAGAAGCCACAGCAGGGAACCGTCATCGCGGTCGGCCCGGGCCGACGCTCGGAGAAGGGCGACCTGATCGCAGTCGAGATCTCGGTCGGGGACCGCGTACTCTACGGGAAGTACTCGGGGACCGAAGTCGCGGTGGACGGCACCGATTACCTGATCGTCAAGGAATCCGACGTCCTCGCGGTGCTCGGTTGATCGCAGCCGACATTACACGCAGGAACCACGGACCACGTTTCTAAGAGGAGCATCCGAATATGTCCAAGGAGCTGGAGTTCAACACCGAGGCACGCACTCGCCTCAAGAAGGGCGTCGACAAGCTCGCCGCGGCCGTCAAGGTCACGCTCGGACCGAAGGGTCGGAACGTCGTCATCGAGAAGAAGTTCGGCAGCCCGACCGTCACCAAGGACGGCGTGACGGTGGCGAAGGAGATCGAGCTCGAGGATCCGATCGAGGATCTCGGCGCGAAGATGGTCAAGGAGGTCGCGACGAAGACTTCCGACAACGCCGGTGACGGCACCACGACGGCCACCGTTCTCGCGCAGTCGATCTACGCCGAGGGCCTGAAGAGCGTCACGGCCGGCGTGAACCCGATGGCCCTGAAGCGCGGCATCGATGCCGCCGTCGAGGAGGTCGTGGATCACCTCGCCGGGATGGCCGTGAAGACGACGGGCAAGAAGGAGATCGCCCAGGTCGCGACGATCTCGGCAAACAGCGATTCCGTGATCGGCGACCTGATCGCCGACGCGATGGAGAAGGTCGGCAAGGATGGCGTGATCACGGTCGAGGAGGCGAAGGGTCTCGAGACCACGCTGGACACCGTGGACGGCATGCAGTTCGACCGCGGCTACCTTTCGCCCTATTTCGTCACGGATCCGGACAAGATGGAGGCCGTGCTCGAGGATCCGATGATCCTGATCCACGACAAGAAGATCTCCTCGATGAAGGACCTGCTTCCGGTTCTCGAGAAGGTCGCCCAGATGGGTAAGCCGCTCCTGATCATCGCCGAGGACGTCGAGGGCGAAGCACTCGCCACGCTCGTCGTGAACAAGCTGCGTGGCACCTTGAAGGTCTGCGCCGTGAAGGCGCCCGGCTTCGGTGACCGGCGCAAGCAGATGCTGCAGGACATCGCCGTCCTGACCGGCGGCCAGGTGATCAGCGAGGAGCTCGGCTTCAAGCTGGAGAACGCCGTCGTGTCCGACCTCGGCAGCGCCAAGCGCGTCGTAGTCGACAAGGATGACACCACGATCGTCGACGGCGCCGGTGACCATGACGCGATCAAGGGCCGGATCAGCGAGATCCGCGTCGCGATCGACAAGACCACCTCCGATTACGATCGCGAGAAGCTGCAGGAGCGGCTGGCGAAGCTGGCCGGCGGCGTGGCCGTGATCAACGTCGGCGCGGCTACCGAGACGGAGATGAAGGAAAAGAAGGCCCGCGTCGAGGACGCGCTCCACGCGACCCGCGCGGCCGTCGAGGAAGGGATCGTTCCGGGCGGCGGCGTCGCGCTGCTGTCGGCTCAGGGCGCACTCGACAAGCTGAAGCGTGATGACTCCGACGAGATGATCGGCGTGCAGATCGTTCGCCGGGCGCTCGAGGAGCCGCTTCGCCAGATCGCGATGAACGCCGGCGCCGAGGGCTCGATCGTGGTCGAGAAGGTCCGCGAGAAGAAGGGCAAGGCCTTCGGTTACAACGCCGCGACCGACACCTACGAGGACCTGGTGAAGGCTGGCGTGATCGATCCGACCAAAGTCACGCGGACGGCGCTGCAGAACGCGGCCTCGATCGCGGGCCTGCTGCTCACCACGGAAGCCGTGGTGGTGGACAAGCCGGAGGAGAACCCGATGCCGGCGATGCCGGGCGGCGGGGACATGGGCGGCATGTACTGATCGCTCCGAGACGGATCCATGCAGGGAAGGGAGGGCCCGGGCCGTTGGCCGGGCCCTTTCTGCATCCGGTGTCGAGACCGTGCATTGACGCCGGTGCGTCGCTTTGCCGCCACCTCCACCGCTGACGAACCCGCCGAAGGCTCTGGCACCGCACGTGTTGCCGGACCAACTTGATTCGTGGCGCCCCGCGTCGGGAAGATCGGGCGGCGACGGACTTCCACTGACCGGAGGGTTCTTCTCGACGCCGGTAAACGTGGGCGGAGTGATCCGGGCGGGTGGAATCGACGGGCGTCTGTACGCGATCCAACGGTGGGCGCCGGGAAGATCGTTCCGCGCCCGGGTCCAGATCGAGTCTCCGGCGCACGATCCAGGGTTCGATCTCAACCCGGCTGGACCACGATCGAGAACGCGGAGAGCTACTGGAGCGTCCTCAGCGGGAGTGTCATCCCGGGCATCGAGGCGAAGTCCATCGAAGGATACCGGGGAATCGAAGTCCTGCGCCGTGATCATGAGACCGAAGTGGAATTCGTGACGATGATGACCTTCAATTCCATCCAGACCGTGATCGACTTCCAGGGCGAAGGCTACTAGCGCAGTTACATCCCGGATGTCGCTCGAACAATCCTGAAACGGTGGGACACTACGGCGGCGCACTTCGGGATCCTGGACCGGAGTCCGGCCTGACTCGCATCCCGGTGGCCGGGCGTTGATTCCCAGGGACAGATACGTACTGGTTGGAGCGCCCACGCTCCGGTTCGTCCTGGTAGCCGTCGGGTCGCTCGCCGCACTGGCCTGCCAGCCGCAGGAGACCTCGGATTCCGGATCCGCTCTGTTCGAGGGCGAGGCGGTCACCGAAGTGGGAGCGGTTGGTGACGCCGCCGTCGCGCTTGCCGCCCGCGGCCCGGGCCGCGACTCTATACGCGCTCCATGGGCAGGGAGGCTCCGTTGCCGGGAGGGCAGCGACCGGTCCGCCCATGCACCGAGAGGATGGCATATCGCATGACGACAGTGATGGTCGTACACGCGGTCGACGACGTCGCCCAGTGGCTCGCTTCGCCGAAGCGCGCCGAGTTCTTCGCCGCTCACGGAATGACGGTAAGGACCTTCGTGGATCC
>JARRPS010000090.1:8325-8975 GCA_037382625.1 Gemmatimonadota bacterium
GATCCCCCGGATCCGGGATGGAGTCGCGACGCCGCCGAGCCTCGTCAGCAGCTGCTCCGCAAGGGACCCCGACCTGCTCGGCGCGGTCACGCTCGTCCGCGAGCAGCAGCTCATGGACCTTCTCGCGGCCCGCGCAGGTTCGATGGCGCGCAGCAGGATTTCGAGATTTCGAATCGCCAGGGCTACAGGAAGACACCATGAGCAAGGTCAGCGTTGTGAGCGGCGATATCACACGCCTGAAGGTCGATGCGATCGTCAACGCGGCGAATCGCTCGCTTTGTGGTGGCGGTGGGGTTGACGGAGCGATCCACCGCGCTGCAGGGCCCGGGCTGCTTCAGGAGTGTCGGACGCTCCAGGGCTGCGAGACCGGCGAGTCCAAGATCACGGGTGGCTACGACCTCCCGGCGCGCCATGTAATCCACACGGTCGGTCCGATCTGGCAGGGCGGCGACGGGAATGAAGGTGAGCTGCTGGCATCTTGCTACAGGACATCATTGGCTCTGGCGCGAGAGCACGGTATCAGGTCGATCGCGTTCCCCGCCATCAGCTGCGGTGCCTACGGGTTTCCGATCCCGGCCGCAGCGAAGATTGCCGTCGCCGAGACCCTCCATGCAGTGGAGTCCCACCCGGACGCATTCGATGCGATCTAC
>JARRPS010000091.1:0-11124 GCA_037382625.1 Gemmatimonadota bacterium
CTACCCCGCCTGCGCCACCGTCCGCACCGCGAGCACCGCCAGGTAGGCCGCGTACAACCCCAGAAAAGCGATACCCGCGACCCTGCCGATCGGGCGCTTCAGCCATACGAACACGCTGAGCAGGAGTGCCGTACCGATCATGACGGGAAAATGCACGGTGAAGAACTCGCGGGGGATCTCGATCGGAAAGGGGCTCAGAACCGCGCCCACTCCCATGATCGCCAGCAGGTTGAAGATGTTCGAGCCGACGATCGTACCGATCGCGACCTCTGTCCGTTTCTGCACGGCGGCCACGACGGTCGTGGCGAGTTCGGGGAGCGAGGTCCCGATCGCGAGGATCGTGAGGCCGATGATCGTCTCGCTGACGCCCAGGGTTTCCGCCATCTTCACTGACGCGTTGACCACGAGGTCGGCACCGATCGGGAGAGCGGCGCCGCCTGCCGCAATGAACAGGGCGATCATCCAGGGGTTGGTGGGCAATCCGAGCACCCACTCCATCGGAGGCTTGAGCTCAGAGTCCCGGTATGCCCGGGCTGCCTCCCGGGCCGTCAGCAGGGTCACCCCTGCGAGCCCGGCGAGGAGAATCGCGCCGTCCATTCGACTGAGCAGTCCGCCGACCGAGAGAACGATGAGGAGAAGGGTGGCCGCAACCATGAACAGGCTGTCCCGTCTGATCGAACGCTCGCCGTAGGAGAGAGGGTAGACCACCGCCGCGGCTCCCGCCACGAGCAGCACGTTCGCGATATTGCTGCCCACGACGTTGCCGAATACGAGACCCGGGTAACCGGTGAGGGCCGCCTTCAGGACGACCACGAGTTCCGGAAGCGAGGTGCCGAACGAGACCACGGTGAGGGCGATCACGGTGGGCGATACGCGTAATCTCCGAGCCAGCGCCACCGATCCGCGAACGAGGATGTCTCCGCCGAGCAGCAGGTAGACCAGTCCGCCGACCAACTTGATGAAGAGTGTCGGATCCATCAGTCGACGGCGTCGGGTCGACTCGAAGTCTTGCGCGCTATGGCGTAGAGCAGACCCGATTCCTGCTCAGGATACGAATTCCACTTCAGGTAGACCCACGAGCCGTCGGAGCGGCGAAAACGATTCACGAACGAGATGGTCGGAACGCCTTCGGAGAGTCTCCGGATCTGGTTTCCGGTCGCCTCCACGTCTTCCGGATGGACGAGATCCATGAACGGCCGGCTCAACATCTCTTCCTCGGGCCAGCCGAGAGTTTCGGTAAAGGCCGGATTCGTCCTCTTGAAGTACCCGTCCGTTCCGGCGATGCACAACAGGTCGAGGGATACGTCGAAGAACTTCTTGAATTCGTGCAGCTCCAGCATCCTGTGCTGCAGTCTATCGGCCGTCTGGTTGAAGGTCCGCGCGAGCAGGCCAATTTCGTCCTCCCGCCGAACCGGCGCCCGAGCCGAGAGATCGCCCTCCCGGATTCGATTCGCGGCTTCGGAGAGGTCATGAATTGGACCGGCGAAACGAAAGCCGAGCACGAGCGCGACCAACAACCCGATGCCCGCGAGCGCGAGCGCGAGAGCGAACATCTCCTCACGGAATTCGAGAATGCCCGCCCGCTTCTCGTCGGCATCATACTTCACTACCAGGCCCCAGCCCGTACCCGGAAGAAACCGGGTCGCCGCCCATACGGTTCGGCCCCGGTAGTCCTCCAGGCCGGCTCTCTCGACGCCGTTCACGCCGCGAAGGGCCAGGAGAGCGGGGTCCTTGTCGCCCGTGAGGAGCATCGGCGTCTTCGGATCAAAGCCGTCCTGTGGGTGACGAACCGGATGGAGCGTTCGCGCGCCCGCAGAATCCGGAGCCACGACCATCAGCTCCCCGGAGTCTCCCAGACCGGTCGTGTCGGACGTGAGCTCGATGAGGCGGTTGCCGTTGAGCACGACCAGCAGGAAGCCGACGAGGCGTCCTTCCTGCACGAGGCGCATGCTGTAGGTGATCTCAGGGTACGGCTTGCCCGTGGCCGCCGCGTCCAGATACAGAGGGCGGTTCGAGTTTGTCGAGGTGGAGCGGGCAGGCAACGACACCGGCAGGGGTTCTTCGGCCGTCCCCGCGCTCGCGACCAGATTCCCGCGCCTATCGTAGATGGCGATCGCCGCGACGCTCCGCACCGAAACCACCGCATCATCCAGGATTCTCTGCAGGACCCGGAGCACCGCCGAGTCGTCGCTCGCGTCGAATTCCGCGAGGCTGGCACGTAGCTGCGTCCGGCTTCCGATCAGTTGAACCCGCTCTTCCCAGCCCTCGACGATGCCTTCAATCGCGTCAGACCCGGACTCGGCCAGGCTCTCCAACTGGTCGATCGTCCCCGCACCAATCAGACGGTCGGCGATTCCGTACAGGAAATAGCCGAATGCGAACATGCTGCCGAGAGTGACGGCGGCGAAAGCGAATACCAGCTTTGTTCGAATGTCCACAGACCGACGATAGGTCGATTCCGACGATCTGCCAACCGCTCGGCCAGTCTCCGAACCCGAAAGGTTCCGATTCCGACGTTTCTCCCGAGCCGCGAAAGCACCATCTTGCACGCAGAGATGCGCGAACGGGAAGGTCGGGAGCGTCGTCGAAGGAGGAGCCGTGTGAGTAAAGGGCGAGGGGGTGCGATCGTGTTCGTCCCGTCGTGGCTCGTGATCTTCATGCTCGGCGTGATACCCGCAGAGGCCGGAGCCCAGGAATCGATTCGCGTGGTCGAGGCGGTTCGCGCGTCGACGGGTGAACGTCAGCGGTACGTGATTCGCGACCTCGACTCGGGGGAGATCCGTGCCCTGCAATCGGCGCTCCGGAAGGCCGGGTATGTGGGGATCGGCTGGACGGGTCGACTGGATGATGGGACGCTGCATGGCCTGACGAGACTTCAGCAGGAACGAGGCCTCGTGGAATGCGGATGCGTCTCCTACGAGACCGTGGTCGCTCTCGGTCTGCGTCCCGAGGTGGTGGCGACGGTCGCGGTCGACCCCGGGGAGCGTTCCGGGGCCTCGACGACGGACGCCTATTCGGGCGGGTCGGCCCTGCAGTCCGGAGTCGTCTATCCGCTGGGCATCCCGATCTACATTCCACGGCCCCCTCCCTGTGAGGACGAGCCTTGCGAAGGAGAGGGGCCGGGAGACGAGGGCGAAGGGGGAGACGCGCCCGAGCCCGAGGACTCGTGGATCGTTATCGGAGACGCTCCCGCGGCTTCCGATGCCCGGACGCCCGCCCGCGGTGGCACCGGAAGCGTGGCGTCACCGCCGGGGGTCCGCCCCGCTCCGCCCGCCGACGCGCGAGCTCCCACCTCCGGCTCGCCCCACTGAATCGCTCGCGCTCGACCCGACGCCGGCCTGCGCTCCTGGCCGCGCTCTTCCTTTTCGCCGGCTCCGGCCTCGCCTCCGGCCAGGAGGTCTCCCGCCCGTCCGTGCCCCGCATGGAGACTCCCACCCGGGTCGGACTCGCACTCAGCGGGGGAGCTGCCCGTGGCTTCGCCCACGTGGGGGTGATCGAGGTACTCGAGAGGAACGGGATCCAGATCGATGTCGTCACGGGAACGAGCATGGGCTCGATCATCGGTGGCCTGTACGCCATCGGATACACTCCCGCGCGGTTGCGCGGGGTGACCTCGAGCATGGACTGGGAGCGTGTGCTTCGCGACGATCCCGAGCGGCGGAACCTCACGATCGAGAGGAAATGGGAAGAAGGACGTCTCCTCTTTTCCCTGCCGATGCGCGGAATCGTGCCGGAACTGCCCAGCAGTCTCATCGAGGGGCAGAGAATCTCGCAGGCACTCACGGGCCTGACCTGGGTGGTACACGCGGATTCCGATTTCACCGCCTTCCCCCGGCCCTTCGGAGCGGTCGCTACCGCGCTCGAGACCGGAGAGGCGGTCCCGCTGCGCTCCGGATTCCTGCCGCGGGCGATTCGCGCGAGTCTTTCGATCCCCGCCGCCTTCGCGCCCGTGGAGATCGACGGGCGTCTGCTCATCGATGGGGGGCTGTCGCGCAATCTCCCGGCGCAGGATGCCCTCGAGCTCGGGGCCGACTGGCTGATCTGCAGCGACGTGTCCGAGCCCCTGTCTCCCCAGGACAGTCTTCGGAATCTCGCCGAGATCCTCAATCAGACGATCGCATACCGGATGTGGGAGAGCACCGAGACGCAGCGTTCCCTTTGCGACGTGCTGATCGTGACCGACGTTCCGAGCTCGCTCTCGACCGGATTCGATCGCTCTGACGAAATCATGGACCTGGGATCCCGTGCCGCGGAGGCGGCACTCGACTCGCTGGTGCGATTCGGACTTCCGATGGTGCCGGATGAGGCAATTCGCGACCGCAGAATCGCCTCGCTGGATCCCCTGTCTCGACCCGTCAGAATCGCCGCGGTCCGGGTCCATGGACTGGAGCGGGTCGATCGGGCGACGGTGGACCGCACCCTCGAGATCGAGCCGGGCGACGTGGTGTCGGCCCCCGAAATGGACCGGGACATCAGCCGACTGTACGACACGCGGCTCTTCCGGACCGTCTGGTATCGTCTGACACCCGCCCCGGGCGGACCCGGCGACCCGGCGCTCATGGACCTGACGGTGGAAGTTCGCGAACGAACCCGGAACAGTCTCGGGGTCTCCTATCGATATGACAGCCGTTACAAGGCCTCATTCCTGCTGAACGCAGGCTTTCGAAATCTGTTGTTCCCCGGTTCCTACGCCCGGGGAGAGGCCCGACTCGGAGAACAGACCCGGTTCGCCGGAGAATTCGGCAAGCGCTGGGGCTGGTCCGCGGCGCCGATCCTGGCGCTCCGATTCGAGGGCACGCGCATGCCCTTCGACATCTATGAGATGGGCCGGAACACGGCAGAGCCTGACGCGAGTTCCACGAGATTGGAGGGGGTGGCCGGTTTCGGGTTCGGATACAGTACTTTCGTGGGACTGGAGGCCGGACATCAAGGCATATCCATCGATGAGACACCCGATGATCGGGATTGGCGGGCGGGAAACGAGAGCTTCTGGACGGCAGCCGGGGTCGTACGCGTCGATCGCTGGGATCGGGCGCGCTTCCCGCGCGGCGGCTGGACCTTGCGCGGCGAAGCGTTGTGGTCAGCCGGCATCTCCGGTGATGGCGACTTCTCTCAGCAGGTGATCGATGCTCAGGGCGTCCTTCCGATCTCTCGCAGGATCGGTCTTCTCGCACGGTTGACGGCGGGCGCGACCCAGGGCGACACGATTCCGCTCAACTACCTGTTCTTCGTCGGCGGTGCGCAGCAGTACGATCTCTACCGCGAGCGCCAGTTTCCCTTCTACGGTCTCCGAGTGAACGAGCGACGGGGCCGATTCGTGCGTGCGGCCACCCTCGGCGTCCAGTGGGAGTTCATCCCCGACCTGTTCGTGCAGCTGCGCGGAAACGCGGCTGCGCTTCCCGAAGATTCGGAGTGGAGGAGTGACGACTTCTTCGGCGGGTGGGGACTCAGCCTGGGCGGCTGGACCCGGTTCGGATCGGGCATGGTGACGATCGCGGGGGAGGGATTCGACGAGCTTCCACGAGTCGAGATCGACGTCGGGTTTCCATTCTGACGATCGTTCACCGGTGGTGGATCTCACCCGGCCCTTCGCGGGCCAGCCGTCATCTCACCAGGTCCCCGAGCACTACCCTGTAGGCCGGGTCGTAGGCGCTCGAATAGCCGGCTGAGTGGTGGACGGCCGGATAGTCTGCGGCGGCCTGCTCGGCAAAGAAGGAAGCGAAATCCTCCTCTTCGATACCGGCCGGTGCCGCGAGCGTGGCGCTGCACGCGCGGATCGCATCCATTTCCGCACGGATCCGGGACTCGGTGGGTGACACCGTCTCGGCCGTGCGCAAGAATGCGACCAGAACCTCTTCCGCGTCGCGTCCTGCCGCCCGCCAGGGACGGAGATTGAGGCGCACGAGTCGACCGTCACCTGTCAGCGGCTCCAGCACCTGCTCCTCTTCGTGAGGTGCTCCGAGCGAGCTCCATTCCCGGACGAGCCAGGAACGGGCCATCTCCGGGTCGCGGATCGCGTGGCCCGGTCCGGCCACCGCCTGGTGAAGCAGCTTGTAGAGGTCCCTCGCTTCCAGCGCGTCATACCGAGCCGCATGCCAACTCACGACCGGGACGAAACGCTGGGCCGTCTCCTCCAGGCATCCGACCGGGGCGTGTGCCCCGGTGACGATCTCCACGCCGCCGGCCGGGCTCGTGGCGAGCCAGGCGATCGCCAGCGTAAGCGAGAGTCTTCCTGCACGCGACAACTCCACCTCCATCTTTCCGGCGCAGGGGCACTCGATCAGCATCAGCGGCCGGAACGTATTCCGGAATGGCGGCCCTGAAAACGGGCGTGACCGCCGCTTCCGTGCCGTTGCGTCGGGTGGAGAAGACCGGGCGCGGTGGCCCGATCAGACCGGGTCGGCTCCCGGCTTCAGCAGACGGTCCTGGAATTCGACGGCCTCGGAGATCCGGCTGACTTCGGAGTCGATCCCGTTCAGTTGCTGCTCGAGAAGCGAGATTCTCTCCTTCATGATCCGCACCTCGTCCGGCGCCACCCCGGAGCGCATCTGCGCGACCGCTTCCGCGATCGGCTTGATCGCGAAGCGGAGTGCGATGAGGCTGACCGGGACGAGCACGGTCAGCGTGCCCATCACGATCGCTACGATCGGAACGAGCTGAATGAGCTCCATGGTGGGCTCAGCCTTCCTTCGACCCGGTGTGCCGCTGGAGGCTGCGCCTCATCTCCTCGGTGGGCACATCGCACATCGGGCACATCGATCCGGTGCACGACTCGCCCATCTCGAGGCAGACGATCTCGTCCTCCGGCTGTCCCGTCTCGGGATTCATCCGTGCGCCATGTTTCACCACGACCTCGACCTGGCGATCACAGGCCGAGCAATAGGCCATGTGTCTGTCCATCATCTCTCCTTTGCCCCGGCGCCGGTCACGACCGGAACTTCGCGTCCGGTCGATGTGGCACACGATTCCCCGCAGCCCGAGCCGCAGTCGCCTCCGCATCCGCGCCGCGCACCCGGCCGGAAGAGGCCGAACGCCACGAACAGCGCCGCGAATCCCAGTATGCCCAGTACGGTCTCCAGGGTCCAGCCTCCCGTGTATCGGTTCAGGCGCTGAACAGTCCGGCGAAGCCCATGAACGCGAGGGACAGGCTGCCGGCGATGATCAGCACCAGCCCCATGTTCCGGGCCATCGCCGGCACGCTGGACAGCTCGGAAGTCTCCCGGATCGACGCCATGAGCACGAGTGCCAGCGTCAGGCCGAGGCCGGCGCCGATCGCGAAGGTCAGCCCTTCCAGGAATCCGTAACCCCGGTTGGTCTGAAAGATCGCGAATCCCAGGATCGCGCAGTTGGTCGTGATCAACGGCAGGAAGATCCCGAGCTCCCGGAACAGGGCCGGGCTGATCTTCCGAATCGCCATCTCGACGATCTGCACGAGCGATGCGATCACCACGATGAACGAGATGAGGCGGAGGTAAGGTGCGTAGGGCAATACGAAGGTGTTGAGCAACCACGCGCACATCGAGGAGGTCGCCCATCACGCCGCCTCCTCCCGCGATGGGGTCGCGACCCCGTGAGGCCACTGCCGAATCCGCGGAGTGCCCGCCTTGCGCTCCTGCCACCAGCCGAAGGTCAGCAGGATGAAGCCGAGTGTCAGGAATCCGCCGGGCGGAAGAATGAAGATCACCCAGGGCTCGAAGTTGTCGCCGAACAGCGGCATGCCGAGAATCGAGCCGTTCCCGAGGACTTCCCGGAACGTGCCCATCATGAGCATGGCGATCATGAACCCGACGCCCGTACCGACGGCGTCGAGGAGCGCGCGCCCGATCGGTCGCTTCGAGGCGAAGGCTTCCTGACGGCCCAGGATCATGCAGTTGACCACGATCAGCGCGATGAAGGCGCCGAGCTCCTTGTGAATCAGCGGTACCACGGCCGCCAGCACCAGGTCCGCGATCGTCACGAACGTGGCGATGATCAGTATGTAGGCCGAAATCCGGACCTCGTGCGGAATCACCTTCTTGAACGTCGATACCAGAAGACTCGAGCCGACGAGAACGAAGAAGGTGGCCAGCCCCATGGCGATGGAGTTCGCCACCGTGTTCGTGACGGCCAGTGCCGGGCAGAGGCCCAGCAGCTGCACCAGGACCGGATTCTCTTTCCAGATCCCGCGGACCAGGTCTTCGGCAGGCGTCGTGGCTCTCATGATCCGCTCTCGTCCAGCACCGGGTCCAGTGCCTCGATCCGGTGGTTGATGATCCCGATCACGGTCCGCGACGAGATCGTCGCGCCTGTGATCATGTCCACTTCATGATCGCTGCCGCTCCCGGCGCCCGACTTGACGCCCTCGAGCGGTGCCGCCGCGCTTCTGAAGCCCGCGACGAAGCTCGTGTCCTTGAAGATCTTGTCCCCGAGGCCGGGTGTTTCCTTGCTCTCGAGCACCTTCATCGCGAGCACGCGATCGGCCTTGGCGTCGTAGCCGAAGATCACGAGGATGATGTCCTGAAAGCCCGGTTCCTGTCCGGTGATCGCATAGCCGACAGGGTCCCCGTCGGTGTCGAAGCCCAGGTGGACCTTCTCGGCGGTAATCGTATCGGCTCCGGGGGCCGGAGACTCGGAAAGGACCCCGTCCACCAGATAGTAGGTGCGCACCGACGCAGGTCCAGCCACCACCTCCTGAATCGCCTGGCGCAGCACTTCCGCGCGGTGGGCCTGGATCTTCGGATTGGCCCAGCCGAAGACGAGGACGATCACGAGACCCGCGAGCGCGCCCGCCGCAGCCAGGGTCGCCACGAGTCGGGCAGAGGAGGTGGCCGGTCGTTCGGGCGGCGGAGGCGGGCCGTCGCTCGGATGCGTACCGCCTGCCTCGACCTGCGGCAGCTCCTTCATGCGGCCGCCTCCTGCTTCTTCCGCTCGTGTCCGAACACGCGCGGTTGGGTCGCGCGATCGATGAACGGAACCATCGCGTTCATCAGAAGAATCGCGTACATGACTCCTTCCGGCAGGCCGCCCCACACGCGGATCAGCACCACGAGCAGGCCGATACCGATTCCGTAGATCCAGGCACCGCGCGGCGTCACGGGCGAAGTGACCATGTCCGTCGCCATGTACACCGCGCCGATCATCAGCCCCCCCGAAAAGAGCATGAACAGCGGCCCCGCATACTGGACGGGATCGAGCAGGTGCAGGACTCCGGAGAAGAGGGCGACCGTCAGCAGGATCGAGGCGGGAATCCGCCAGTCGAGGTACTTCTTGAGGGCGAGAAAGACCCCGAGCCCGAGAATCAGCAGTCCCGACGTCTCCCCGAGTGACCCTCCGGTGCGCCCGATCAGCAGATCGGCCAGCTGGGTCTCGACGCCCTCGAACTTCCAGGCTCCGAGTGGCGTCGCCGCCGTGACCAGGTCGGCCGTATCCGGGGACATCAGCGGCCACGCGAGATTGTCGCCGCGGAGCGTCCACCAGGAGGCGGTCTCCGCGGGCCAGGTCGTGATCGCCGTCGGGAACGCCGCCTGCAGAAAGGCACGTCCGAGGAGAGCCGGATTGAAGACATTCTGCCCGAGTCCGCCGAAGATCAGCTTGCCGAAACCGATTCCGAATACGCCTCCGACGAACGC
Source organism: Gemmatimonadota bacterium (assembly GCA_037382625.1). Lineage (GTDB taxonomy): Bacteria > Gemmatimonadota > Gemmatimonadetes > Palauibacterales > Palauibacteraceae > Carthagonibacter. The sequence continues at coordinate 9,609 of JARRPS010000091.1, forward strand.
CATCCAGATCGGAAAACCAGCCGGCAGAATGAGGCCGAGCAGTATGCCGGTGATCGCCGCCGAGCCATCGCCCAGCGCCCCTCGATGTCCGAAGAGTCGCTCGGTCAGCACCGCGCCGGCCGTGGCCGCGCCGATCACCAGAAGGGCGCTCGGTCCGAACCACCAGGCGGCCGCCGCGACCAGCGGCACCAGCGTCGCGGTGACCGTCCACATGATCCGAGGCGTGGAGTGCGGCGAGTGCACGTGCGGCGACGCGGCGATTCGGAGCAGGATTTCCTCCTCCTGCGCGGTCATGCCGACAGGCCCGTCCGATGGGCGCCCGGGGTTGACCGGTCCTCCGTTCGCCGCGCTCACGCGGCATTCTCCTTCGTCTTCTGGCGCCGCAACATGTTCTTGCCCAGCGCGAACATCTGCGACAACGGTATGTGCGACGGGCACACGTAGGAGCAGGAGCCGCAGAGCATGCAATCCATCAGGTTCGACGCTTCCATCTCGGTGTACCGACCGGCCTGTGCCAGCGAGCCGAGCAGGGAAGGGTTGAGGAAGACCGGACAGGACTCGAGGCAGCGTCCGCAGTGAATGCAGGGGTGCACCGTCCGCGGGCGGGCCTCCGACTCGGTGAGCACGACGACGCCCGTCGTGCCCTTGATCAGCGGGGTGTCGAGGTCGGGTGTGGCGGACCCCATCATCGGTCCGCCGAACACGATCTGGGACGCGTCATCCGTGAGCCCGTCACAGAACGCCAGAACGTCGCGAAGCTTCGTCCCGACCGGTACGAGGAGATTCGAGGGTCGCCGGACGCCGGGGCCCGTGACCGTAACCACCCGCTCGATCAGCGGCTGCCCCGTCTCGAAGATCTCCGCGATGCAGGCGATCGAGCCTACGTTCTGAACGACGACGCCCACGTGCATCGGCAGCTTGCCCGACGGAACCTCGCGCCCGGTCACCACTTCGATCAGCATCTTCTCCGCCCCCTGCGGATACTTCACGGTCAGGGGGAGCACGGAGACGTCGAGGTCGGTCGGCAAGGTCTCGCGGAGCGTTTCGATCGCGTCGGGCTTGTTCTTCTCGACCCCGATGATCGCCTTTTCGACTCCGAGAGCCTTCATCATGATCCGGATCCCGAATTGCACCCGCTCCGGGTACTCGACCATCGTGCGGTGGTCCGTCGTGAGGTACGGCTCACACTCGCACCCGTTGATCACGATCGTGTCGATCGTCAGATCCTTGGGTGGAACCAGCTTGACGTGCGTCGGGAACGCCGCTCCCCCCAGTCCCACGATGCCTGCATGGCGCACCGCTTCAACGATCTCCTCACGCGAAAGACCCTCCCATTCGGGGATGATGCGCTTCCGCGGGACCTGGGCGGAGAACGGTGCCGCTGCGATCCGCACGGCGGGCTGAAACGTGCCCGACGCGTGCGGCCACAGATCGATACCAGCGACCGTTCCAGCCACTGAGGCATGGACCGGAGAAGAAACGAATCCGTCCGATTCCCCAACCATATCACCGCGCT